>DASVUO010000166.1:0-14068 GCA_036386995.1 Allosphingosinicella sp.
GGATGGTGCGCGCGGGCAAGGTCATGCTCGGCGACATCGCCTTGGAGCGGCCGCTGGTGACCCTGACGCAGGAAGTGCGCCGCCACCCGCTCGCCGACGGCGTGCTCGGCCTCGGGCTGCTCGAGCTGATGACGTTGTCCACCGACGTGAAGGGAGGCCGCCTTTGGGTGAAGCGCAACGGGCGTAAGCCGCAGCCGGAGCGGTTCGGCATGTCGGGTCTGTGGCTGGAGGAGCGGGGTGGCAAGGTGACGGTGGCCGACGTCAGCCCGCTCAGCCCCGCCGCCGAGGCCGCGCTTGCGGAAGGCGACGAGCTGGTAGAGGCGTCGATCGCCGTTGCGCTTCGCAAGCTGGCGGGGAAGCCCGGCACCCGTGTTCCGCTGCGGGTGCGGCGCGGCGGAAGCGAGCGCGACGTGGCGCTTACCCTTCGCCCCTACATTTAGGCTGGCGCGCGCAGCAGCGTGATCTTGGCCTTGCCGTGGGTGCGTTCGGTGTCCAGCAGCAGGCCGGGGGCAGTTACGCTTTCCCCGCGGCCGGTTTCCACACTCACCCAGGCGCCCGGCGCGAGGGGGAGGTTGGGGATCACCTTGTCGGCAAGCCCGCTGCCGTAAGGCGGATCAAGGAAGACGAGGTCGAGCGGCTTCACGAAACGCGCATGCTCCGCCGCGCCCTGCCGGACATCCGCCTCCACGCCGAGCTTGGCGAGATTGGCGCGGATCGCATCGGCGGCGGCGCGGTCGTTATCGACAAAGGTGCAATGCGCGGCGCCGCGCGACAAAGCTTCGAGCCCGAGCGCGCCGGAGCCGGCGAAAACGTCCGCCACCTCCAGGCCTTCAAAGCTGCCGATCCGGCTCGCCAGCATCGAGAACAAGGCTTCCCGCGCTCGCTCGGACGTCGGCCGGGTGGCAAGCCCCGCCGGCGCGACCAGCGGCCGCCCGCGCCACTTGCCCGAGATGATCCTCACTTCAGGCCTTTCCGGAACTCCACCAGATCCTGGTGGACGATCTCGTTCACCGCGCCGGGCGGCATGTCGCCCAATTGAAACGGGCCGTAAGCGGTGCGGATCAGGCGCGACACCTGGAGACCGAGATATTCCAGCACGCGCCGTACTTCGCGGTTCTTGCCTTCGGTGAGGCGCATTTCGATCCACACGTTGCGCCCTGTGCGCCGCTCCAGATTGGCGTCAATCGCGCCGTAGCGGATGCCTTCGATCTCGACGCCGGTGATCAGTGTCTCCAGCTGCTCCTGAGTGACATCGCCGAATGCGCGGGCGCGGTAGGTGCGTTCGACCTTCGAGGAGGGCAATTCGAGCTGGCGCTTGAGCTCGCCGTCCGTGGTCAGCAGCAGCAGGCCCTCCGTGTTGAGATCGAGCCGCCCGACCGGGATCACCCGCGGCAGGTCCTTGGGCAAGGCGTCGTAGATGGTCAGCCGACCGGAGAAATCGCGCTCCGCCGTCAATACGCCCGCCGGCTTGTGGAACAGGAACAGCCGCGCCGGCGCGGGTGCGCCGACCGCCTTGCCGTCCACCGTAATTCCCGCGAGCGAAGTGAGCAGGGTGGCGGGCGTCTCCAGCGGCACGCCGTCCAGCGCCACGCGCCGCTCGGCGATCATCCGCTCGATTTCGCGTCGCGATGCGATCCCCGCGCGGGCAAGGAGCTTGGCGATTCGCTGCGGCTCCCGCGACGGCGTGTGGGGTCGTGGCGGAGGCGCAGGCGCTGCTTCGGGCGGAGCGGCGGGGAGGGCGCGCGGCGTTTGAGCGCGCTCCGTAGCACGGGGCGGCTTCACGGCTCGGGCGGGCGCTGTCGATGGAGCATCGCGGCGAGTCGCAGGCCGCGCAGGACGCTGACCATCTCGTGTCGGCCGGTCGTGCGGTGGGGCGGCAGTATCATCGCGGCGGGCGCCTGGCCGGGCAGGACGCCGCCCATCGCGCGTCGGCCGATCGCGCGCTGGAGCGGCGGTGTCATCGCGGCGAGTGCCCGGGCGGGGAGGCCGCTGCCCGTCCCGTGCCGGTCGGTCCCGTCCCGGTGCCGCAGGGCGTTCCCCAAATACTCTCCCACGCCCGCCGCGCGCCGCCTCGGAGGCACCGGCGTTGCGATCCCGCTCGGCGCCACGCTCGCTTCTCCGCCCGCCCGAACGCTCCTCGCGCTGCGGCAAATCGCTTCGGCTGCCGGGGCGCGCAGGGCGGCGCGGGCCGCCGGGCGTGCGGGGGCCCTTGGGCGGTCCGGGCGATCGGGGCGGGCGCGGGGGCAGGGGCTTTCTCCTCCTTGGAGCCGAACAGGCTGAAATATGCGCCGAACGGGTGGCAGACGGCGGCACCGAACCGGCGCTGCCTCGTTACGCAGCCAAACCGAGTGTCGCCGGGAAGGGCAAGCGTCTAGATGTTGTTTGGAAAACGCGAAAGGGCCATCCGCCGCATCCTGATCGTGGAGGACGAGCCGCTCGTCGCTTTCGATAACGAACATTCGCTTGCCGAAGCGGGCTACGAGGTCGCCGGAACGGTGGACACGCTCGCCGACGCGGTACGTGCGCTCACCGAGGAAGAGGTCGACCTCGTTCTCTCAGACATCAAATTGAACGGCGACGGCGACGGCATGGACGTCGCTCGTGCGGCGGCGGCGCGCAACGTGCCGGTGCTGTTCGTCACCGGCAACTGCCCGCTGGAAGCGCAGGCGCTCGGCATCGGCTGCCTTGCCAAGCCTTATTCGGAAAAGGTGCTGAAGGCGGCCTTGGAAGCGCTCGACCGCAAGCTCCAGGGCAAGAAACCGGGGCGGCTCCCGCCGGGCCTCAAGCTCTACGACCCGGTCGATCCCGCCTAGCCGAGCGCCCGCTCCACCTGGTCGTGGAAGTGGCGGATGCCCGTCTCAAGCGTCCCCAGCGTCAGCCGCTCGAGTGCGCCTGACGAAAGCCCCTCCTGCCCGAGCGCGGCGGCGCGAAAATCCTCCGACGCAAACACGCCGCCGTCGAGCAGCTGCCAGCTTTTCTCCCAATGCGCTTCTTCCTCGACGTCGCGCGGCGGCTCGGGGATCAGCATGAAATCCTCGACGAGCGTGCGATCCACCGTCTGCGGCATCAGCACCATCAGGTTGATGTAATCCGGGCTCACCACCAGCACCGTCGCGGGGAATAGCTGGTAAGCAAAGGTGACGGCACCGCGCAGCGACGGCCAATGATCGTGGTCGATGCGGGCGAGGTGCTCCGTCCGCCCGACGGCGGACCGCTGGTGCGGGCCGAGCGTGTCGGCGGCGGTGACGCCATCGGCGAAGAAGCGGCCGATGGTCTGCGAATGGAGCCGCTGGACGTGGTAGCTCTCCAGGAAAGCGTCCATGATCAGCTTCCAATTGCCGGCAACCTCGTGCGTCCGGCGGCGGTAGAGGTGGTGGCCGGCAAGGCCGAAGGCGTCAAACTCCGGCGCAAGCGCGTCGGCGCCGGAGAAATCCGCATCCTCGTCCCGTGCGAACCAGATCAGCCCGCCTGCCTCACGGCAGGGCAGGGGCTTCAAGGCATGGTCGCTCTTGCACAGGCCGGGGAAGGAATCGGTGCGCGGCAGTCCGGCAAGCGCGCCGTCCATGCCGTAGCTCCAGGCATGGTAGGGGCAGACCAAACGCGGCGCCGCCTGCACCTCGCCGCCTTCCACCAGCCGCGTCCCGCGATGACGGCAGACGTTGAAGAAGACGTGCGCCGTCCCTTCCTTGTCGCGAGTCAGCAGCAGCGGCAGGCCGAAGCCGTCATGCGCCACCGCCATGTTCGCGCGCGGCAGCAAAGCGGAAGGCGCAATCACCTGCGGCAGCCGCGCGAATATAGCCGCCTGCTCCGCCTCAAAGCGCGCTCGATCCGTATAGGCACTCGCCTCCACGTGGGTGATCCCCGCCCCGTGCGAATTCTCCCCCCGCGCCACAAGCGCGGCGAGCGCGCGCTGCCCTTCGGTTGGGCGCAACAAAGACGGCATGTCCATCGCGCCGGATGCTGCGCTGGCCGCCCGCGCCGCGCAAGCCTCAATCAGGGTCTGGTGAGCGCGCGCGGAGGCGTTACAAGGACGGCATGAACCAAGCCGCACATGCCGCAGCGCCCCGCAGGGGCTTCGTCGCCACCATGGCTCCCTATCTGCGGCCGCGCCCGCTTGCGGCGCTTCTGCTCGGCATCTCCAGCGGCTTCCCACTCGCGCTTCTGCTCGGCACCATGACCTTCTGGCTCACGAAGGTCGGCATCGACAAGAAGACGATCGGTTTCGCCGTCGGGCTGACCACGCCCTACACGCTGAAGTTCCTCTGGGCGCCATTCATCGACCGTGTGAAGCTGCCGCTGCTCACGCCGTTGTTCGGGCAACGGCGCGCCTGGCTGTTCTTTGTCATGGCTTTGCTGTTCGTCGCGGTTTGGATGCTCGGTGCGAGCGATCCCGCCCACGGCCTCGGCGCCTTTGCTTTCTGGGCGATCACGGTTTCCTTCCTCGGCGCCACCCAGGACATCGTCATTGACGCCTACCGGATCGAGATCCTGTCCGACGAGGAACTGCCGCACGGCACCGCCAACAACCAGTTCGGCTACCGCCTCGGCGCGCTCGCCGCCGGTGTCGGCACCATCTACATGGCGTCCGCCGAAGGCCTGAACATGGGCTTCGCCCGCGCCTACGGCTTTACTGCCTTCTGCATCATTCCTGGCATTCTCGCCGCTTTCTGGGCGGGCCGCGGCCTCCACGACAAGGTGCTTGCCCGCGAGCCTCACTTGAGCGCCGGCAAGTGGCTTGAAACCACCATCATCGGCCCGTTCCGCGAGTTCCTGCGGCGGCGCGGCGCGATCCTGATCCTGCTCTTTGTGCTGATCTACAAGCTCGGCGACGCAATGGGCCAGATCATGCTCAACCCGATGATCCTCGAACTGGGCTTTAGCGACACCGAATTCCTGGTGATCAACAAGGGGATCGGCTTTTGGGGCTTGATCGTCGGCACCGCCTTGGCAGCGCCCTTCATGGCCTGGCTCGGCATGGGGCGAGCGCTGTTCATCTCCGGCCTGTTGATGATGTTCAGCAACGGCATGTTCGCCATCCTCGCCGCCCAGGGACATTCGAACACGTGGCTGACCATTGCCGTTGCCACCGAACAGGTGACCAGCGGCATGGGCCTGACGGTGTTCGTCACCTACCTCTCCGGCCTCTCCAACGTCGCCTACACCGCCACGCAGTTCGCGCTTCTGTCCTCCTTCGCGGCGGTGGGGCGGACCTGGCTGTCCTCGCCGGCCGGTATCGCCGCGGAGCAGCTCGGCTGGGTCGGCTTCTGGCTGATGACGATGGCGGTTGCCGTCCCCGGCATGCTTCTGCTCTGGCTCCTGTGGCGCAAGGGCTTCGTTGTTGAAACGGTCCGCCAGCCGAAGAGCGAAGAAGAGCATGTTGAGGTCGAAGCCGCCGACGTTGAAGAACGCGCCGGCGGGGCAGGGGCGCAGCCACCACGCTGATGCCCATCATCGGCCTGTCGATCCTGATCCAGATCCTGTGCGCGGTTCATTGCGTGCGCAGCCGCCGCAACGGCATGTGGCTGACGGTGATCATCTTCCTCTCCATCCCCGGCTGCCTTGCCTACGCGGTGTTCGAGATATTGCCGCAATATCAAGGCCGCCGCGAGGTTCGCGCGGTGAAGGCGGTTGCAGCGAAGAAGCTGGACCCGGACCGCGACCTGCGCTCGGCGCGTGACGCGTTGGAGATGGCGGACACTGCCGCCAACCGCACCGCCCTTGCCGATGCGCTTGCCGAGAAAGGCGACTGGACGGAGGCCGCAGGGGCGTATCGCGACGCCCTCTCCCGCACCTATGGCGGCAGCGACCGCGCGCTTCAGGTAAAGCTCGCCCGCGCCGAACTGGAGCGCGGTGATCCCGCCGCCGCGCGCGACATCCTCCGCGCCGTCGCGCCGTCCGGCTCACCCTCGGAGAACGACCGCACGTCGCTTCTCCTCGCCCGCGCGCTCGACGATTGCGGGGAGAGCGATGCGGCGCTCAGCCTCTACGCCGATGTCGGCGAGCGTCTTGCCGGCGCGGAGGCGCAATGCCGCCACGCCGCCTTGCTGATCCGCCTCGGCCGCCAAGCGGAGGCTGTGCCGCTGCTCGAAGAAACCGAACGCCGCGCCCGCCGCATCGACCGGTTCGAGCGGATGCGCGACAGCGACATGTACGCCTGGGCCGCGCGCACTCTCGCCGAGCTGCGCGCCCCCTAGGTCGGCTGCTGCGCGTTGGCGCGAAGCGCTTCGCCGGCAAGATAGAGCGACCCGAGGATCAGAACCGCCGGCGGCTGCGTGCGGTCGGCGTGGCGGCCGATCCAGTCCAAGGCATCGGCGACATCCTCCGCCGCCATCGCGTTCAGCCCCGCCGCCTGCGCCGCCGTGACGAGCTCCGCCGGAAGGTGATGCGCATGCCCCGGCACCGGTACCGCGTGCAGGGTCGCGGACCGGCCCGAAAAGGCCTTCAGCACGCCGGCCGCATCCTTGTTGGCGAGCAAGCCGAAGACGAGGTGGAACGGCCTTCCGGACGGCACGTGGACGCGGAAGAAGTCGGCCACCGCCCGCGCCGCGGCGGGGTTGTGGCCGCCGTCCAGCCACAGCTCCGATCCCGGCGGAAGCAATTCGTTGAGCGGACCCGCCCCCAAACGCTGCAACCGCGCCGGCCACTCCGCCCAGCCCATTGCCGCGCGAAGCCCGCTCTCGCGCACCGGCACCGCCTCCTGGTGGCGGATCATTGCGATGGCGAGACCGGCGTTCAGCGCCTGATGCGCGCCGGGCAGGCGGGGGAGGGGGAGGTCGAGCTTGCCCGCTCCGTCGCGGTAATGGAGGCGCCCGCGATACGCGGCAACGTCCCAGCGCCCGCCCTTCGGAAGCCAAGGCGCGCCGGCCGCCGCCGCCGCTTCGCCGACGCGGTTGGCGAGGCCGTCGGGGTAATGCTGGGTGACGAGTGGCACGCCCGGCTTGGCGATGCCCGCTTTCTCCGCGGCGATGGCGGGCAGGGTGTCGCCCAGGAACTGCTGATGGTCGAGCCCGAGCTGCGCGATGCCGCACGCGGCGGGACGGGGGATGACGTTGGTCGCATCGAGTCGTCCGCCGAGGCCCACCTCGACGATGCACGCATCGGCAGGCGTGCGCGAGAAGGCCAGAAAGGCGGCGGCGGTGGTGACTTCGAAGAAGCTCGGCCCGATGTCGCCTGCAATCCCCAGCACTTCGTCGAGCAGCTCGGCAAGAAGATCGTCCTCGATCAGCTTGCCCGCGATCCGAATGCGCTCGTTAAAGCGCACCAGGTGCGGGCTGGTGTAAACGTGCGCGCTAAGCCCCGACGCTTCGATCGCCGCGCGCAGAAAGGCGCAGGTCGAGCCCTTGCCGTTCGTCCCCGCCACATGGAACACGGGCGGCAGGCTCCGCTCGGGATTGCCGAGCCGATCGAGGAGCGCCGAAATCCGCTCCAGCCCAAGCACGTCCGCACCCGGCGAAAGCGCCGCCAGCCGGTCAAGCTGCCGCTGAACGCCCAGATGATCCGAAACTGCGCGATCCATCAGCGTGCGGAGGTCACGCCGCCGCTTTCTCCGGCACGAGATAAGCGATCAGCCGCGCAAGCGTCGCGCGCAGGTCTTTCCGGTGCACCACCATGTCGATCATGCCGTGCTCCAGCAGATATTCGGCGCGCTGGAACCCCTCGGGGAGCTTCTCGCGGATGGTGCTTTCAATCACCCGCTGCCCCGCAAAGCCGATCAACGCGCCCGGTTCGGCGATCTGAACGTCGCCGAGCATCGCGTAGGAGGCGGTAACGCCGCCGGTGGTCGGATCGGTGAGCACGACGATGTACGGCAGCCGCGCTTCCTTGAGCTCCGCGATCGCAACAGTCGTCTTCGGCATCTGCATCAGCGAAAGAATGCCTTCCTGCATTCGCGCGCCGCCGGCCGCGGTGAAGATGATGTAGGGCGCCCGCTCGCGGATCGCGGCGCGCGCGCCTTCCACGAACGCGGCGCCCACGGCCAAACCCATCGAACCGCCCATGAATGCGAAATCCTGGACGCCGACCACGGCGCGCTGGCCGTCGATCGTGCCGCGCGCGTTCATCAGCGCGTCGCCTTCGCCGGTCTGCTGGCGCGCGGCCTTGATGCGGTCTGCGTAACGTTTGGTGTCGCGGAATTTCAGCGGATCCTCGCGTACCTGCGGCGAGGGCAAAACCGTGTAACCGGGATCGAAAATGCCCTCGAAGCGCGCTTTTGGCCCGATCCGGCCATGGTGGTCGCAGCGCGGGCAGACGCTGTCATTGTCCTCCCACTCCTTGGTGAACACCATCGCGCTGCACTGCCGGCACTTGTGCCACAGATTGTCCGGCGTCTCCCTTTTGGGGAGGAAAGGTATCGAATTGCGGACGCGGTTCAGCCAGCTCATGCGGAAACTCCTTGGGCAGCGCCGATAGGACCGCAGGCGGCCGAATGTCCACTCCCGATGCTTCGGCGAGTGCGAGCCTAAAGCGTAGCTTCGATCGCTCGGGCGGCGAGGCCGGGGTCGGCGGCTTGGGTGATCGGGCGGCCAATGACGAGGATCGAAGCCCCGGAATCCAGCGCCCCGCGCGGGGTCATCACTCGCTTCTGGTCGCCCGCATGGGAGTCGGCGGGGCGCACGCCCGGAACCACAAAAAAGCCCTCCGGCCAGATCCTCCGCGCCGCGGCGACTTCGTTGCCCGAGCAGACAATGCCGTCGATCCCGGCCGCATGGGCAAGCTCGGTTAGCCGCTCAACCTGGTCATGCGGGTCGGCGTGGACGCCGATGGCGGCGAGGTCCTCGCGGTCCAGGCTCGTCAGCACCGTCACCGCCACCACCTTGGTGCCGAGCGGCGCCGCCGCCTTGGCGTCCTCCATCATCGCGCGGCCGCCGGCGGCGTGGACGGTGATGATCGCCGGCTCAAGCCCGTGCAGCGCCTGCACCGCCTTGCCGACCGTGTTGGGGATGTCGTGAAGCTTGAGGTCGAGAAAGATCGGCAGCCCGAGTTCGGCCACCTCGCGAATGCCGTGCCGCCCGTTGGCGCAGAAGAATTCGAGCCCGAGCTTCAGCCCGCCGACATGGCCTTTGACCTTGGCGGCGATCGCCGTGGCCCGCTCCATGTCGGGCGTGTCGACCGCGACATAGATCGGGCTGCTCATGCCGGCGGCCACACCTTGGTGTCGGTCGCCAGCCGCTCGCTTTCGATCTCGGGAGCAGGCGAGGGCGCCGCCGGGACCGGCATTGCGGGCACTGGCGCGGCGTTGCGCTCGTTCACTTCCAGGCGGCGGCGCAGCGACCACATCTTGGCGCGGTAAACGGCAAGCGTCGGCAGGAAACCGAGCAGGAAGACCAGCATCAGGAGGACCGGAAGCTTGGCGTCGGCGATCAGGCCGCCCCACAATTTTACTTCTACCGACCGCCAGTTGGCGTCGGCGAACAGCACCACCAAAACGGTGAGCACGATCCAGAAGAGGATCTTCAAAAACTGCATAGGTCCTCCTCCCGCTTCGCCGTTCCTGCTTATGGCGGGGGCGGCGCGGGCGCAACCGTCAGCCGATCTCGCGCTCCAGTTCGTCGAACAAAGCAGCGATGCGCGTCAGGCGCGGCCGCTCCTCGGCGAGAATGGCGCGAAACGCCTCTGTCTTCAGATTCGCAACCGTCTCCGGAGAAAGCTTCTGCTCCCCCGTCAGCGTCGACGAAACGATGTCGATCATCCGCTCCGCACCGTGCAGCCGGCCCCATAGATAATCGTTCTCGCGATAGGCGCGGCTGAAAAAGGCGCCGAAGCTGTTGAACTGGATGCCCTTCAAGGTCGCCGCGGCGCCCCCAGCACGGATCGAGGTGCAATCGTCGGGCGAGATGCGATCCACCTTGACCGGATCGAACTCGTCCAGCCCTTCGCCGCCGAGCAGGGGTAAAGTGGCGATGTCGTAGAACGGGAAGCCGAGGTAGGAGAGGATCAGCGCCCGCCGCTCCGCCTTCGGAAAGGCGGCGAGCGCCTTTGTGAGAAGGGCATCCGCCTCGTCGTCGATCTGCTTGAGGCCGAGCAAGGCGGCCAGCGCGCCGAGCGACTCCGCCGCGTCCTCGCCAACCTCCGGAAAGCGCCCCGCCTTCGTCTCGCCCGCCGCCAGATAGCGGCCGAGCAGTTGGTAGACCGCCTCGCGCGCCGCCTCCGCT
Source organism: Allosphingosinicella sp. (assembly GCA_036386995.1). Taxonomy (GTDB): domain Bacteria; phylum Pseudomonadota; class Alphaproteobacteria; order Sphingomonadales; family Sphingomonadaceae; genus Allosphingosinicella. The sequence continues at coordinate 10,152 of DASVUO010000166.1, forward strand.
TCCTTGAGCGCTGCGCCGTCGGCGGCCGCGATTTCGCCGATCCGCCGCGCGAGGAAGCGAAGCCGCCGCACCCGGAAACCGAGGTCGAAGTTGCGCAGGAACAGGATCATCTCCGCCGACGCACCGCCGGTGCCCGACGCGGTCAGCCCCTGCGCCCGAACCGCTGCCCACACCGATCGCCGCACCTGCTCCGCCGAGCCCTCGCCACCCAACCGCACCAGCGCGTCGGCAACTTCCTCGACCACCGCCGAAAGCTTCAATTGCGCATATGCGGCATAAGCATAGCCCGCGTCGCGCGCGGCAAGCGTCTGCGCCTTCGCCCGCCAGCCGGCGAGCCGCTTGGGCGTTGGGCGGAGCAGCAGGATGGTCGATCCGAACACCCGCTCGATCGCCGCTTCCACCTCCGGCCGCATCGCCTCCACGATCCGCCGAAGCCGCCGAATCCGCGAACTTCGTCCCTCGATCGCTTCCAGGTTGTCGCGGATCGGCTGTTCGCGCGGAATGTCGGACAGCGCTCCGAAGATGGTTGCGAAAAAGCCCGGCGCCTGGCCGCCGCTCCCGGTCAGCCGCACCGCGCGCGATCCAGGTTTCGGGTCGATATAGACGAAGCGCCGGTCCACCTCCCGCCGCGCGGGGCGATTGCGGAGCGCCTGGATCGCCGGGCGGAAGGGCGCGTTGGCGAGCACCGACCCGTCGATCAGCACCGCCGTTTCCGCCTCCTGCGGCGAAGCGTAGCGGGGGAGGGCGCGGGCCAAGAATGCGCCCCGCCCCGGCCAGGCCACACCTTTCGCAGCAAGCACCGTATCGAGCTCGCCCACCTGGAACGGCGGAAAGGCGCCGGGAAAACTGGCCGTCGCCCGCGCTGCGAACGCGAGTTCCGGCGCTTCCGCCAGCCGCCGCTCCGCGCCGCCGCCGTCGTGGAAGGACAAGGTCAGCCGGTGCTCCCGCTCCGTCACTTCCGCTGGGGAATTGAGCCGCAGCCGCTCCGGGTAACCATGAAAATCGGTCACCGTGACGAACAGGTCGAGCGGCTGGTAGGGCGGAAGCAACGGTGGGCCGCTCGTCCCCGCCGCCATCGCCTCAAGCGCGTCGAGCAGCAACGTCGTGAAGCCTTCGCCGCCGAAAGGCGGCGCAAACCAGCGGGCGCGGACGAAGTTGGCGAGCTTGGCCCGCACTTCCTCCCGGTGCGGCTCGTCCACCGTGGTCTCCACCGTGCCGCCCCGCCGCCGCGACAGCGCCCAGGCGAACGGCACCGCCGCCGTCTTGGCGAAGCGCGAAACCGCGCTCACTCCCGGATCGACCAATTTGTCGATGTCGGCCGTTTCGAGCCACAGATCGGTGAGCGGCTCCAGGCTCCGCCCGGTGGAGATCGCGTCGGCAAGGAAGATGGCGTTGATCCCGCCCGCGCTCGCGCCGGTCAGAATATCGACAAGCACCCGAAGCTCGACGCCCGCTTCCGCCGCAATCCGCTCCAGCAGGCGGCGATACGCGCCCTCGCTTCCGCTCGTAGGCGCCGAGTCCCTATCGTGGAAGGCGGGGCTTGCGCGGGCGAGATGCCACACCTCGCGGGTGATGCCGTGCATGTACACGGCAAGGCTGATTCCCCCGTAACAGATCAGCGCCAGCCGGATTTCTTTCTCACGCACCGGTGAAGCGTGGCAGCCGAGCGACGAGTTGTCGAGACGAACCGGAACAACATCCGTTCGTCCCGGAATCGCAACTCGCCGCCGTAACGAGCGGGACTCGTCAGGAACCGCCCGCTAGCCCCCTCCTCATCGGGAACGGCCAGGGGCTTCGAATATGATCGCAACCATGCGCAAGAGCGCCACGCACGCCTTCGTGGCTGTTGCACTGGTAGGCCTGACGGCCTCGGCCCCGGCGAACGCGGTGACCACCGCTTCCACCGCTCCGGTTCAGTCTCTTGCCGACATTGTTGCCGATCTTCCCGAACAGACCGCACCCGTTTTCGTTCCCGAAATTGGCGAGCCGCAGACCCGCTACGAAGTGATCGGCGAAGGCGTTGCGAGCTATTACGGCAAGGAACTGGCCGGCAACCGCACGGCGAGCGGCGAGCGCTTCAACCCGTCCGACCTTACCGCCGCGCACCGTTCGCTTCCGCTCGGCACCAAGCTTCGGGTTACCAACAAGTCCACCGGCGATGCGGTCATCGTCCGCGTCAACGATCGCGGCCCGTTCATCAAGAGCCGCCTTATCGATCTCTCCTTCGGCGCGGCGCGCGAAATCGGCATGGTTCGCACCGGCACCGCCCGCGTCACCGTGGAAATCCTGCGCACCGCCTGAACCGGACTCGAGTGACGCGGGGGGAGGGCGGCTTGTCCGCCCTTGCGAATATCGCCGCCGCCTCGCTTTTAGCGCTTTGTAAAAAACCGCGCCGGCTGTATGAGGCACCCACCTTCTTTTGGGTGGGGATTTCCTAATATGATCAAGCACATGATGTTGTGCGGCGCGGGCGCCATTGCCCTTGCCGCGACCGCCGTTCCGGCCTTTGCCGCCGGTCAGGCCAAGCCGGCCGCCGCCGCTTCCACGAAACCGCAGCTCGGCACCTGGGGCGTCGATCTGTCCGGCATGGACAAGACGGTCAATCCTGGCGACAATTTCTACGATTACGTCAACGGCACCTGGCACAAGAACACCGAAATCCCCGCCGACAAGGCAAGCTGGGGCGGCTTCGGCATTCTTCGCGATCTGTCCGACACCCGCACCCGCGAGATCATCGAAGCTTCGGCAAAGGCCAAGGCCGCGCCGGGCTCCAACGAGCAAAAGGTCGGCGACCTTTACGCCAGCTTCATGGATGAAGCGGCGATCGAGGCGAAGGGCCTGACGCCGCTTCAGCCGATCTTCGCCAAGATCAACGCGATCCAGAACCCCACCGATCTCGCCCGCTTCTTCGGCGAAGCGAATCGCCTCGGCATCGGCACCCCGTTCGGCGCCGGCATCGAGCAGGACCTTAAGAACAACACGGTTTATGCCGTCTATCTGGGCCAGGGCGGCATCGGCCTTCCCGACCGCGATTATTATCTCGACGACAAGAACCCGAAGTTCGCCGAGGTTCGCACCAAGTACAAGGCGCACATCGCCAACATGCTGCGCCTCGCCGGGATCTCGGATCCCGAAGGCCGCGCAAACCGCATCTACGATCTCGAGCACAAGATTGCCGAAGCGCACTGGACCCGCGTCCAGCAGCGTCAGTTCGACAAGATCTACAACCAGATGGATGCGCAGAAGATGGCGCAGGAAATGCCTGGCTTCGATGTCCAGACGTTTCTGAAGGCCGCTGGCCTCGACATCCAGCCGCAGGTGATTGTAACGACGCCGAGCGCGCTGGCCGGCGCTGCCAAGCTGGTTCAGTCCGAATCGATTCAGACCTGGCGGGATTACCTGACCTTCCGCACCCTTTCGGGTTCGGCCGGCATGCTGCCCAAGGCGTTCGTGGATGAAAGCTTCGCCTTCAACGGCAAGGTTCTGTCCGGTACGCCGCAGCTCAAGGATCGCTGGAAGCGCGGCGTCGATCTCGTCGGCGGCACGATGGGCGAGGCCGTGGGCCAGCTCTACGTCGCTCGCTACTTCCCGCCGGATGCGAAGGCTAAGGCCGACGAACTGGTGAAGAACCTGATCGCGTCCATGGATAAGCACCTCGTCGCGCTTCCCTGGATGGCCGCCGAGACCAAGGCCAAGGCGCGCACCAAGCTTGCCGCCTTCACGCCGAAGATCGGTTACCCGGACAAGTGGCGCGATTATTCGGCGCTTCAGATCGTTCCGGGCGATGCCGTCGGCAATGCCATGCGCGCCCAGGCGTTCGAATATCAGCGGCAGCTCGACAAGGTCGGCAAGCCGGTGGACCGTTCCGAATGGGGCATGTCGCCGCAGACGGTGAACGCGTACGCCAACCCGCTGCT
>DASVUO010000167.1:0-2278 GCA_036386995.1 Allosphingosinicella sp.
CCCGTCCGGCGAATAGCTGCCGCCAACGTCGATGCCGGGCGAGTTGGTCAGCCGCTGCGACTGCCCGCCGCTCGCCGAGATGCGGTAGATGTCGGTATTGCCCGCAACCGACATCGAATAGAGGATCCAGCGGCCGTCGGGCGAGAAGCGCGGCGCGAAGGTTTGGTTGGCGCTTTCCGTCACCACCCGCTGCCGTCCGGTACCGATGTCGTAGATGTAGATGCGCGGCCGGTTCTCGATGTAGCTCAGATACACGATCTGCTTGTAGTCGGGCGAGAAGCGCGGGGTGAGCACGGTGGACTGGCCGTTGGTCAGGAAGCGGTGGTTGGCGCCGTCCGAATCCATGATGGCGAGACGCTTGATCCGCCGGTCCTTGGGGCCGCTCTCGGCGATGTAGGCGATGCGGCTGTCGAAGAAGGGGCTTTCGCCGGAGAGGCGCGCGTAGATCGAATCGGCGCATTTGTGGGCTGCGCGGCGCCAGTCGCGCGGCGCGACGACGAAGCCGTTGCGGGTCAGCTCGCTCTTCAGCGCGACGTCGTAGAGGTAGCAGCCGACGGTGAGGTTGCCGTCGGCGTTGGCGCGCACGAAGCCCTGCACCAAAGCCGCGGCGCCGGTGCCGCTCCAATGGTCGAAGGCCGGCGCGGTGACTTCGCCATAGCCGATCGCCCGCACCCCGTTTGGCCCCACCGGGCGAAACAGACCGCTGCCGGACAAGTCGCCGGCGACAACCTGCGCCACCTGACGGCCGAGCGCTTCGGTGTTGCCGGCAGCGGTGTTCACCGCCTCCGGCGTCGGCATGAACGGCACGGCAATGGTGAGGTCCTGCCCCGTCTCGTCGGTCACGTCGACGCTGAGCGGCGACTGCGCAAAGGCGGGGGAAAGGCTGAACAGGGCCGCGATGGCGGCCAGGAGCACGCGATGCTTCATTGGGAAAGCCTTCTGTCGAACACGGGGGCGATTTCCTTCCACGCATCGTAATAGTCCGCGGGAAGGCGGAAAGGGGCGGCGAGGCGCACGGCGCGGATCGCCTGTTCCTGGTGAAGCTTCACCTGGCTTCGGTTGCTTGCCGTCTGGCCGGTGGTGGTGACCTGGCCGATGCTCGCCACCGCGCCTGAGCGGGTGAGCGACGCGCGAACGGTGGTGCGCAATTGCTCGACATCGGCGCCGGTCGGCGCGCGCCAATGCGGTTTCAGCTGGCGCTGGATCTCGGCGCGAAGCGAGGCTTGAACGGCTGGCCCGGCGGCTTGCGCGGGCGGCGCAGTCGCCTTGCTCGGCGTATCGCGGGCGCCAAGGCCGCTCAGCAGGCCGTTGAGGCGGCCGGTCGGGCGGGCGGCCGTACCTTTGGGTTGGCCGGCCGCCGCAGGAGGTGCGGCCTTGGGCGCGGCCTTTGGCGCAGGCCTGGAAGCGGCGGGAGGAGCTGATTTCGGCTGCGGCGGCGCGGGGCGGGGCGGTTGCGGGCGCGGCACCGCCCTTGGCGCCGGCGTCGGGGTGGGTGCCGGGCGCGGCGGCGTCGGGACGACGCGCGGTGCCGGGGTCGGTTCGATGCGGGGCACTGGCTCAGGCAACGGCTCCTCCGCGGCCGCGGGGGCAGGCGTGCCTTCCTCCGGCGCAAGCATCGGCGCTGGTTCTTCAACCGAAGGCGACGGCGCCGTGGACACCAAAGCAGCCTCCTCCGTCACCATCTCGATCTCGATCGGCGCCTGCTTGGGCGTCGGATCGGGCGGCGCGAAGCCCATGCCGAGCAGCGCCAGCAGGACGGCATGCCCCGCAACGGCGACGCCGACGGCCGTGGCTTCGGTCCGGTCCACTATTGCGCCTCGCCCGGTGCAACGCTGACCAGGGCCACCCGGCGCAGCCCGGCGGCGTTGATCTCGCCCATCACGCCCATTACACGGCCGTAACCGAGGCCTTTGTCGGCGCGCAGAAAGATGCGCGGACCGCCTTCTTCGCGGCTGGAGCCGGCGATCTGAGCAAGCCGCGGCCCGAGCGCTTCCGGCGCGATTGCCGCGTCGTCGACGAAGATCGCGCCCGACGGATCGAGCGAGATCTGCACCGGCTTCTGCTCCTGGTCGAGCGCGCCGGCCTTGCTGTCGGGCAGGTCCACCGGAACCCCCGCGACCAGCAGCGGCGCCGTCACCATGAAGATGATCAGCAGCACCAGCATCACGTCCACCATCGGCGTGACGTTGATCTCCGCCATCGGCGCCCGCCGCCGCCGCTGCCCGCCGGAATGGATCGGTCCCATAGCCACTTAAAAAGCCTCCCCGGCACGGGGAGG
>DASVUO010000168.1:0-7838 GCA_036386995.1 Allosphingosinicella sp.
GATCGACGCCGATTACACGGTGGAAGGCGATCTTCGCCGCGAAGTGGCGATGAACATCAAGCGGCTGATGGACCTCGCGTCCTACCGCGGCCTTCGTCACCGCAAGGGCCTGCCGGTGCGCGGCCAGCGCACCCACACCAATGCCCGTACCCGCAAGGGCAAGGCCAAGCCGATCGCCGGCAAGAAGAAGTAAGGGGTAGATCGAAATGGCTCAGGCACCGCAGCGCCTCCGCAGGCGCGAGCGCAAGAACATCACCGCCGGCGTGGCGCACGTCAACGCCAGCTTCAACAACACCATGATCACCATCACCGACGCGCAGGGCAACGCCATTGCGTGGTCGTCGGCGGGGATGATGGGCTTCAAGGGCAGCCGCAAGTCGACGCCGTACGCAGCGCAGGTCGCCGCCGAAGACGCGGGCAAGAAGGCCGCGGAACATGGCGTCCGCACCCTTGAGGTTGAGGTCAAGGGTCCCGGTTCGGGCCGCGAAAGCGCGCTTCGCGCCCTTCAGGCGGTGGGTTTCACCATCACCTCGATCCGCGACGTGACCCCGATCCCGCACAACGGCGTCCGCCCTTCGAAGCGCCGCCGCGTCTGACTTTCGAGCCGGCGTCGTCGCCTTCGGGCGCGGTGCCGGTTCTTCAAATACCGAAGCCATCCCCGATGGCTTCGATGTAATCTCGGGAGGCGGACGCGTCTCCCCAACGCCAGAGGAATCACATGGCCGTCAACGCAAAAAACTGGCAGGAAATGAAGAAGCCCAACACCCTTGAGAAGCGCGCCGCCGGCGATGCGCGCCGCAAGGCGACTTTTGTCGCCGAGCCGCTTGAGCGCGGCTTCGGCCTGACGCTGGGCAACTCGCTCCGCCGCGTTCTGCTCTCCTCGCTCCAGGGCGCCGCGGTGACCTCGATCCGCATCGAGGGCGTGCTTCACGAATTCTCTTCGCTCGCCGGCGTTCGCGAGGACATCACCGACCTGGTGCTGAACGTGAAGCAGATCGCGCTCCGCATGGAAGGCGATCAGCCCAAGCGGCTGCAGCTTTCGGCCACCGGCCCCGGCGAAGTCACCGCCGGCCAGATCGCCACGTCCGGCGACATGGAAGTGATGAACCCGAACCTGGTTCTGTGCCACCTCGACGAAGGCGCGACGCTGAACGCCGAGTTCACCGTGGAAGCGGGCAAGGGCTATGTCCCCGCCGCCGCCAACCGGCCCGTCGACGCGCCGATCGGCCTTATCCCGGTCGACGCGCTGTACAGTCCGGTCCGCCAGGTCAGCTACAAGGTGGAAAACACCCGCGTGGGCCAGGAGCTCGATTACGACAAGCTCACCATCACGGTGGAAACCGACGGCACGCTGACCCCCGACGATGCGCTCGCTTATGCGGCCCGCATTCTTCAGGACCAGCTGCAGCTCTTCGTCCACTTCGACGAAGGCATGACCATGACCAGCGTGCCGACCGGCAGCGCCGGCACTGCCGGCGGCACCGGCGATGCGGACCAGGACGCCAACCAGCTCAACCGCTACCTCTTGAAGAAGGTGGACGAGCTGGAGCTTTCGGTGCGTTCGGCAAACTGCCTCAAGAACGACAACATCATCTACATCGGCGATCTGGTCCAGAAGACCGAAGCCGAGATGCTGCGCACCCCGAACTTCGGCCGCAAGTCCTTGAACGAAATCAAGGAAGTGCTGTCGAGCATGGGCCTTCGCCTCGGCATGGACATCCCCGGCTGGCCGCCGGAGAATATCGAGGAAATGGCCAAGAAGCTCGAACAGGAGCTTATGGGGTAACGCCAAAGCCCAGTCCGGGGGACTGGGCGTCGGCGTTACCACCGCTCGACCGTCGAGGGAGAGCGGGGCGGGGCCTTCTTCTCGAAGCACCGCTTCGAGCCGACTGACACAAAAGGGCCGTCCCGAGAGGGGCGGCCCTTTTGCTTGAGCGGCGCAGGCGACTGCCGGCCTACCGCCTAATGCGTGCCGGCTCCCATCAAGCTTCGGCCGAAGCAAATGGCAGCCGCAAGGAGGCGATGAGGCCGCCGCCCGGATTGTCCTCCAGGCTGAAACTCCCGCCGCACAAAGTCGCAAAGCTGTCGACGATGCTGAGACCCAGCCCGGCGCCGCCGGTGGCGCGGTTGCGGGACGCCTCGCCGCGTTCAAACGGGCGCAGGAGCCGTTCGCGATCTCCGGCGGGGATGCCCGGGCCGTTATCCATCACCGCTATCACCGCCATGTTGCCTTCGCACCGAAGCGCGATCCGTCCACTGCCGGCATGATCCACCGCGTTCCGGGCCAAATTTTCTACGGCGCGCCGCAAGCCGCTTTCGTTGGTTATAGCGGTGACATCCGGCCCCGGCTCGAGCGCGAGTGCCCCGCCGGTGCCGCCCATGTCCGCAACAAGTTCAACCAGCATCGGCCGCACCGCGACCGGCGCAAGCGGCGTCTCCCCGCCACGCGTAAACTCCAGCACCTCGCGAATCATGTCCTCCATGCGATCGGTATCGGCGGCCATGCGGGTCCGCTGCGGCTCGGGAACCGCGTCGATGCGAAGCTTGAGGCTGGTCAGAGGGGTGCGCAGATCGTGTGCAACGGCCGTGAGGATGCGCGCGCGTTCCTTGGCTTCCCCGATCAGCCGGCTGCGAAACCGTGCAACGGCGTGGGCAGCTTCGTGCAGCTCGCGCGGGCCACCGACGGGCAGCGGCGCATCGACGGCCTCGATATTGTCCGCCAGCATGCGGAACGGCCGGGCAAGCCGCCGTGCGAACAGCCAGGCGAGCGGCGCCAGCAGAAGCAGGCTCAATCCAAAGGCAGCGATGACTCTGAACTGCCAGTCGCTGATCAGGGGGCGGCGCGGGGTCACCGTCGACCAGCCGCCATTGCTGCTCCGAACCCCTACGGCGAAAGCAGGTTGTGGCTGATTCAGCAGGAAGCGGCGGATTACCCGGGAAGCGTCTGGCGCGGGCAGCACATTGACCGTGCCATTGTCCCGACGCCGCACAACGAAAGCAGGCAGCTTCGATGCAGAGGTACCTTGTCGCCGCCGGAGAATATCTATCCCGCCCGCTACCTCGCGCGGATCCGTATCGAGCCACACCGCACGCACGTTTCCGGCAGGCACCCCAAGTTCCTCGGCAACCAGATTGGAGACCATCAAGGCGGACGGCCCTTCAGGCGGCGCCGTTTCGGTATGCCGGAAGCGATCGTTGCCGCCCCGCAGCGCGGCGGCTGCCTCAGCCACTGTTACTTGCAGAACGGGTGGCTCCGGCGCGAGCAGAACAATGCCGGCGGTGGTGCCGACGCTCATCGCCGCGACCGCGATGCCGAAACCGCCGATTGCGGTGAGAGCGCTGCGCGGGCGTTTCATGCTTTCCGCACTTTGGGGATAAAGCGGTAGCCGAGGCCTCGCACCGTCTCGATCAACGGCGCGGGGTCTGCCTCGGCGAGCTTTCGGCGCAGTCGGCTGACAGCGATATCGACGGCGCGATCGTATGGCGCGGCATCGGTGCCGCGGGCGAAGTCGAGCAGCAAATCGCGGGTGAGGACTCGACCCGGCCTTTCGACGAATGCGGCAAGCAAGGCGTGGTCGCCAGCGCTAAGCGATACCGGATTACCATGGGGGTCGCGCAGTCGGCGCTCGCCTGCATGGAACCACCATCCGCCAAAGCACACAGCTCCGGTGACCGCCGCGCCCTCCGAGGCAGTAACTCCGCCGGGGCGCCGCAACAACGCCCGGATACGCGCCAGCAACTCGCGCGGCTCGAACGGCTTGGGGAGGTAATCCCAGGCGCCGAGTTCCAATCCCACCACTCGATCCGTGATGGAGTCGAGAGCGCTGAGCATCAGGATTGGCACCCCCGAGGGAGCCAGTCGGCGGCACAGCGAAAGCCCGTCTTCACCAGGCATCATCACGTCGAGCACGAGCAGCTCCGCCGGTTCTTGCGCAAGCAAGCGATCGCAGTCGGCGGCGCCGGCCGCGGTGCGAACCGCGTAGCCGTGGCTACCCAGGAACTCCGCGAGAGCGTCCCGAATGCTGGTGTCGTCGTCAACGACAAGGATGCGTGTTGCGGCGATGGCGTGCCTCCTTTCCGGGAGCTTCTACCAAGCAAATGTAGCATCCGTGTATCCGTCGCCGCTACGGATCAGACATCCTTTCGCTACCGTGACCTGCGACATGGGCTCCACCAAAGAAGGAGGTATGAATGACCCGAGCCCTTAAGATCGCTTTGCGCATCGCAACCTGTGCAATCGCCTCGGCGGCGATCTGCACCTCGGTTCCCGCCGCCGCCGCGCCTGCTCCGTCGATCGCCGGAAGCTGGCAGGGGCCCCTTTTCGGCACCGTCTTCACCTTCGAGTTCACGCAGAGCGCAACTGGTTGGACGGGCCGTTACCAATCCGAGAAATATGGAAAGTGGGCGGACCTGCAAAAGGTCAGTTTTGCCGACGACGTCGTACGTTTCAGCTTTGATTCCAAGCCGCCCTTATCGTTTGAACTGAAGATCGACGCGCAGGGAAAGACGCTGAACGGTACGACGATGTTCGCCCAGCACGCCATAGCCGTGAATCTGACTGCCCGTCCCAATTAGGCTGGCGCCTGCGGCGCCATCTCTCCCTCCGTGCCGAGCGTTGCCCGCGGGCGAGGTCAACCGCGCCTGCCGCCTTGGGCGAAGCACTGGGCATGCCAAGTCCCACCAAGTTCATCAAAGGCAGCTATACACATGAGAGTCACAGGAAGCTTTATCGCGGGATTGCTGGCCGCTTCCGCTCCCGCAGGGCTGCAGGCGCAGGAAGTGGACAAACCCTCGGCTCCGCCACCTCCGGAAACCGCCGAAGAAGAAGCGCGGCCCGAGATTACGGATAGAGATGGCAATCCGCTGCCACCCAAGATTCAGCGGGAGATACGGGAACACCTTAAGAAAAACCCACTCCCCGCCGCACCCAAAAAAGAAGCGGGAAGCGGCGACGGCAAGGACATTGTCGTAAGGGGGCAAAGGCCCCGCGGATCGGTGATCGGGGATATTCCTCCTACGCAAACCCTGAACCCGATCGATATCAGGGCTCTCGGTGCGACCGATATCGGCTCGCTACTCGAGACGCTCGGCCCCCAGGTGAGCAGCGGCCGTGGCCGTGGCGACAGCGGGCCGATCGTGCTGCTGAACGGCAAGCGCACCTCCGGCTTCGCCGAGATCGCTCGCATCCCTACGGAGGCGATTGAACGGATGGAGGTATTTCCAGAGGAGCTGGCACTCAAATACGGGTACCGCGCGGACCAGAAGGTCGTGAATATCGTGACGCGCGAGAGGTTCACCTCTCGCGTCGGTCAACTGTCCTACGCAATGCCGACGGAGGGTGGGCGCGACACAACCGGGGTCAACGCGAACTTCCTGAACATTAGCCGGGACACGCGGATCAATCTGAATGCGGATTATAGTCAATCGGGTGCGTTGCTGGAAAGCGAGCGCAAGATCGCCCGGCCCGCCGGCACTCCCGATTCCGGACGTTTTCGGACCCTGCTTCCGGAAAGCGAGCGGGTTGCGCTCAACGCCACGGTGAGCGGAGAATGGCTTAGCGGTGTCTCGGCAACGTTGAACGGCCGCTTCGAGGCAGGCGAAACCACAAGTCTATTGGGTCCTGGGCTCGATGGACCGCTGGTACGCGACATCGACACCCGGCTTGCGCATCTGGGAACCGCGCTTAGCGGGCGGGCCGGGACATGGGGGTGGGCCTTTGACGCTACCTACGACCGTAATAGCGTCGCAAACTCCACAGATACCAGTGCGGGGCCTGGCGCTCGCGATCACGCACGATCGGTAAACGCCGTTGCCCGCGCCGATCTCGTTCTGAACGGAACGCTGTTGGAGCTTCCCAGTGGCCCGATCACCACAAGCGTGCGAGTCGGTGGCGAGACGCGCGACTTCAACAGCCGCTCGCTTCGCGCCGGGGCGGAGCAAAGAACCGAACTGGCTCGCGACACGCTAGGGGTGCAGGCGAACCTGGACGTGCCCATCGCCAGGCGGAGCAAGGGACAACTGGCCTGGCTTGGCGATCTCTCGGCGAACGCAAACCTCGCCCTCGACGAGCTTTCCGACTTCGGGACGCTAAGGACCTTCGGCTACGGCCTCACCTGGTCGCCGCTCGCGAGTGTCAACGTCATCGCGGCGGCTACCGATGAGGAAGGCGCTCCGACGGTGGAGCAATTGGGAGCACCTTTGGTGGTGACTCCGAACGTCCGCACCTACGACTTCAGCAGGCGCGAGGTGGTGGACATTACGCGCGCCTTCGGTGGCAATCCGGTGCTCCGTGCCGACGACCGCGAAGTGTTCAAGCTTGGACTAAACGTCAGGCCGCTTTCGAAAACCGATCTCACCTTCGGTTTGGATTACATCAAAACCCGGATCAACGATCCAATCGCTGCCTTCCCGATCGCGACGCCCGAATTCGAGGCGGCTTTTCCTGAGCGGTTTACGCGCGATGCGGAGGGGCGACTGCTGCGGATCGACAGCAGGCCACTGAACTTCCAGCGGTCCGAGCAGCAGCAGTTGCGCTTCGGCATCAACTTCTCACGGCCTCTTGGGCCGGTTCCTGCTTATATGAAAAGCACGAAAACAGTGTTTGCCGGAAGCGAAGAGGAGATAAAAAGGAAGCTTCCTCCAGGCGCGATCCTCATGAAGGGCGAGCCGGGAAGCGCCATGGCCAAGCAGGCGGAGAACCTTACGAGCCGGCTGACGCTCAGCCTTCATTATACGGCGACGCTTGTGGATGAGATCCTGACCCGCGAAGGCGGACCGGTTCTGGATCTGCTGAACGGTTCCGCCACCGATGTCCGCGGCGGCAGAGCACGCCATGCGATCGATTTTCAGGCGGGCGTCTTCAAAGGTGGGCTTGGCGCGCGCGTGAAGGTAGGCTGGCAAAGCGGAACAACGCTGAGCGGGCTGGCGGCCCCTTCCGCCCCCGGCTCCGGAGATCTGACCTTCGCCAACCGCGCCACGGTAAACATCAACCTGTTCGCGAATCTCGCTGAGTATTTCAAAGGACCCAAAGCCCCCGATTGGATGAAGGGGATGCGGGTCAGTTTCGGCATCACCAACCTGTTCAACAGCCGCCCGGACGTGCGGGATGAAGCAGGCCTGACGCCGTTCAGCTACCAGCCGGCCTATCTGGACCCGCTCGGCCGGACGGTGAGCTTCAGCCTGCGCAAAGTTTTTTGAGAACCGAACTGGTCGATCAGGGCAGGCAAGAGCGAAATACCGGCTTCCGCGCCTAGCGAAAGATGACGCTGACGCGAGTTTGGTGCGGCGCTGTTGTGCGGAACAGGGTGAAGTCGCCCCGCCCCGGGTATCCAGCTCCTTCTGCACGAAATATCCTCAACGTCCCCGCTTGACCCGGGCGGCGGGGCGGGCGACGTAATCGGAGGAGCGGGCGCTTGGATTCCCGTGTTTGGTGGGAATGACAGCGGCATGAAAAACAAGGCTTTGTTCGCGGCTCTCCTTTGTTCCGCCGCGGCGGCGCAGGCGGGCGACAAGGTGCTTTACCAGCCGGCCCCGGCATGGGTGAAACCGGCGCCGGCGATCGAGCCCGGCAAGGCCGGCGCGGACGGGCCGGCGCTGGTGATGATGGACGCCCAGCAGAAGCTGGAAGGCGGCCAGACCTGGAGCTATGTCGACGCCGCGACGCGTGCCTCTACCTCCGAAATGCTAAGCTCCATCGGCACGGTGCAACTGCCCTGGCAGCCGGCGCATGGCGACCTGATCATTCACCGCGCCGAGATCATTCGCGGCAACGAGCGGATCGACGTTCTGAAGGACGGATCGTCCGTGTCGGTGCTTCGCCGCGAGCAGGCGCTGGAGCA
>DASVUO010000169.1:0-19611 GCA_036386995.1 Allosphingosinicella sp.
CGCTGATCAAGGCGCTCCTCTACTTCGTCGTCGCTCCCGCGGCGGCACGGCGCGCGCCGATCCGGCTCGATCCTTCTGCGGCGGCAAGTATCGAGGAGCGGGGGAGTTCAGCGGTGTCGCAGCAGGTGCCGATCGGCCCCCGTCAGGAACTGCTCGTGCTTCCCGAAGCGCTGCAAAGCAGTCCGCACCATGCCGAGAAGCGCACCAAGTGGCTGCTCAACTGGTCGGTTCCGCTGAGCAGCCTGGCGGCGGGAATGGTCGGGCTCGTCCGCCTGCGGGTGGCGCGGCCGGACACCGCCTCCGTGTTTGCGATGGGCGATCCGCTCGCCGAGATCGCGCTGGTCAGCGTGCCCCCGGGCGCATCGCTCGTGCTTCGGCCGCGCGCGCTTGTCGGCCTCGTCCAGCCGGTGGATCAACCGGCGTGGATCAGCCGGCGCTGGCGGATCGGACACCTCTCGGCCTGGCTGACGCTGCAGCTTCGCTACCTGGTCTTCCACGGCCCCTGCACCTTGATCGTGCAGGGGACACGCGGCGTCCGGGTCACCCGGGCGGGCGACGGGCGCGGCACAAACCAGGCGAACACCTTGGGCTTCGAGGCAGGGCTGCGCTACGGCGTGTCGCGCTCCGAAGCCTTCGGCCCTTACCTGATGGGCCGTCAGGAACTGTTCAACGACAGCTTCGAAGGCGACGGCTTCTACCTCTACGAAGAGCTGCCGCTCGAGCGCCGGAAGGGCGGCCTATGGGGCCGCGGCCTGCAGGGCCTGGGCGACGCCGTGCTGAAGGTGTTCGGCCTCTAGAGCTTGTCCTGCGTCTTGGTGTCGAAGTCGCTCGCCTCGTGCCGCTCGTGGAGCTGCGACGCGGGATCGCCCATAACCCGGTTGACCATACGGCCACGCTTCACCGCCGGCCGCGCGGCGATCTGGTTCGCCCAACGAACCAGGTTCGTATACTCGGCGACCTGGAGGAATTCGGCGGCGTCGTAAAGGTCGCCGCGCACCAGCGCGCCGTACCAGGGCCAGATGGCGATATCGGCGATCGTGTAGTCGCTGCCGGCGATGAACTCGTTCTCCGCCAGCCGCCGGTCAAGGACGTCGAGCTGGCGTTTGGTTTCCATCGCGTAGCGGTTGATCGCGTATTCGATCTTCACCGGCGCGTAGGCATAGAAGTGGCCGAAGCCGCCGCCGACGAACGGGCCGCTGCCCATCTGCCAGAACAGCCAAGACAAGGCTTCGGCGCGGCTGGCGCCGGTCGGAAGGAAGGCGCCGAACTTCTCGGCGAGGTAGAGCAGGATCGCGCCGGATTCGAAAACGCGCACCGGCTCGGGGCCGCTGCGGTCGAGGAGCGCGGGAATCTTCGAGTTGGGGTTCACGTCCACGAAGCCGCTGCCGAATTGCTCGCCTTCGTTGATCCGGATCAGCCAGGCGTCATACTCGGCGCCGGCATGGCCCAGCGCGAGCAGCTCTTCGAGCATGATCGTCACCTTGACCCCGTTCGGCGTCCCGAGCGAGTAAAGCTGCAAGGGGTGCCGCCCGACGGGCAGTTCCTTCTCGTGCGTCGGCCCGGCAATCGGCCGGTTGATGTTGGCGAAGCGTCCGCCGCGGGCGGAATCCCAGGTCCAGACCGGGGGCGGAGTATATTCGGTGTCGCTCATGAAGCGGGAGATCGGAGGCTTGGCCGCTCTGCACAAGAGGCCGCGATCTGGCGCGCCCTGCTGGACTCGAACCAGCGACCTACAGATTAGAAGTCTGTTGCTCTATCCAGCTGAGCTAAGGGCGCGCGCGGGGGCGTTCTAGCGCGCTTTTCGCGGGGACGGAACAGCGCTAGAAAGCGGGAATGGACGGGGGAGACGCGAAAGCGGTGGACGCGGCGGCGCTGGAACGCGCGCCCTTGCGCTATTTCGATTGGGTGATGGCGGCGTTCGTCACCATCCTCCTTCTCTCCAACGTGCTCGGCGCGGGCAAGGTCGCGGCGGTGGACCTGCCCTTCTTCGGCACCCAGCCTTTCGGCGCGGGCATTCTCTTCTTTCCGATCTCTTACGTGATCGGCGACGTGCTGACCGAGGTCTACGGCTATGCACGGGCGCGGCGCTGTATCTGGGCGGGCTTTGGGGCGCTGACCTTCATGGCGGCGATGAGCTGGGTGGTGGTCGCGCTTCCGCCGCACGCGACCTGGCAGGGGCAGGCGGCTTACGAAACGGTGTTCGGCCAGGTGCCGCGCATCGTGCTCGCCTCCATCATTGCCTTCTGGGCGGGCGAATTCGCCAACAGCTACGTTCTCGCCAAGATGAAGCTGTGGAGCGAGGGCAGGCACCTTTGGGCGCGCACCATCGGCTCGACGTTCGTGGGGCAGGGGATCGACAGCCTGATCTTCTACCCGCTCGCTTTCTGGGGCGTTTGGGAGAATGCGACCCTCCTCAAGGTGCTGCTCATCCAATGGGCGCTCAAGGTCGGTTGGGAGGCGGTGCTGACGCCCTTCACCTATGCCGTCGTCGGCTTCCTGAAGCGGCGGGAAGGCGTCGACGTTTACGACCGCGGAACCGACTTCACGCCGTTCAAGGCCGCGGTGTGAGCGCCTTTCAGGTCGCCAAGCTGGAGCTGGTGGCCGCGCTCGGCCTCGCCAAGGACGCGCTTCACATCTACGTCGGCCTTGCGGTGTTCCTGCTTGCCGCGATCCTCACGCGCCGGCCGCTGCGCAGTCTCGTGCCGATCGGCGCGGTCGCGGTT
This sequence comes from Allosphingosinicella sp., assembly GCA_036386995.1. Lineage (GTDB taxonomy): Bacteria > Pseudomonadota > Alphaproteobacteria > Sphingomonadales > Sphingomonadaceae > Allosphingosinicella. The sequence goes on from DASVUO010000169.1 coordinate 2,724, forward strand.
GTGGCTGTGGCAGGCGAGGCGTGGGACATGCTCGACACTGCTCAAGCAGGTCAGCGCCTGCGGTGGGACAAGAGCTGGCACGACCTTTGGAACACGATCTTCTGGCCCGCCGCACTCTTCCTTCTCGCCCGCTACACCCGGCTTTTGAAGCTCTAGGCGTGCGGCGGCTGCGCCTGTTTCTGCCGCACCTGCGCCTGCCGTTTCAGCTCACGCTGGCGCCGATCTTCTTGTGGGGCGCCCTGCTCAGCGGCGGCTTATGGCGGTGGCAGACGTTCGCCGCGTTTCTAAGCTTGCACCTGTTCCTGTACCCGGCGGCGACCGCGTTCAACTCTGCTTACGACAAGGATGAAGGCCCAATCGGCGGACTCGAGGCGCCGCCGCCGGTGCCGGAAGGGCTGCTGACGTTCAGCATAGCGCTCGGCGTGGCGGGGGTGGTGCTTGCCGTCCCCGCAGGCGGCGCGTTCCTGCTCTGCTACGCACTCGCCGCCGGCTGGACCGCCGCCTACAGCCACCCGTCCACCCGCTGGAAAGCAGGGCCGGTCTCAAGCGCGCTTGCTATCGCGCTGGGGCAGGGTGTGATCGGCTTCGCGGCCGGTTGGGCGGCCGCGGCCCCGGTCGCCTTCAACGCCGCCTTCGCCGCCGGAGCGGCAAGCGCCGCGCTGACGGCCCTCGGGCTCTACCCGCTCACGCAGGTCTTCCAGGTGGATGAGGATCGGGCGCGCGGGGACCGAACTCTCGCGGTGACGCTGGGCCCGGCGCGGGCGCTTCGGCTTGGCAATCTCTGCCTGCTGGCGGGCGGCGCGGTGGCGGCCTGGCTTGCCGGAACGTGCTTCCGTCCCGGCGACGGCGCAGCGGTCGGGTTTGCCTACCTGCTCCTGATCGCGGGGCAGGAGCAGGTAGCTCGAACGGTGTCAGGCGCAGGCCTGTATCGCCGCGCAATGTGGCTGTTGAACGCAGGCACCGCGGGCTTTCTGCTGTTTCTGGTGTGGGAAGCTCTCTGGCCGCTGCAGGCCCGCGGGCTCCTTCAGATGATCGGCTTGCCGCCGGTCACGGCAATGGTCGCCCCAGAGACGTAGCTTGCTTCGTCGGACGCTAGCATGACGTACACCGGGGCGAGTTCGCGCGGTTGGCCGGGGCGCTTCATCGGCACTTGTTCGCCGAAGCTTTGCACTTTTTCCTTCGGCATGGTGGCCGGGATCAGCGGCGTCCAAATCGGCCCCGGCGCGACGCAATTGGCGCGGATGCCGCGCTCCACCAGCATCTGCGCCAGGCCGCCGGTGAAGTTCTGGATCGCGCCCTTGGTGGAGGCGTAGGCGAGCAGTTCCTGACTGGGATCGTCGGCCTGAACGGACGTGGTGTTGATGATCGCGCCGCCGTCTTTCATGTGCGGCACGGCGGCCTTGGTCAGGTAGAACATGGCATGGATGTTGACCGCAAAGGTCTTCTGCCATTCCTGGTCGCTGATCTCCTCGATGGCGGAGAAGGTGTCCTGGTGGGCGGCGTTGTTGACCAGGATGTCGAGGCCACCCAGCACCTCGGCGGTGCGGGCGACGATCTCGCGGCAATGTTCGGGGCTCGCAATGTCGCCGGGGAGGAGCAAGGCCTTGCGGCCCGCCGCCTCGATCTCGGCGCGAACCGCCTGCGCGTCTTCTTCCTCCTCGGGGAGGTAGCTGATCGCGACATCGGCGCCTTCGCGTGCGTAGGCGATTGCGACCGCGCGGCCGATGCCGCTGTCGCCGCCGGTGATCAGCGCTTTCTTGCCTCCGAGGCGGCCGGAGCCGCGATAGCTCTCCTCGCCATGGTCCGGCACCGGGTCCATGTTCTGAGTAAGGCCCGGCATGGGCTGCGGCTGATCGGGAAAGGGCGGCTTGGGATCGTCGGTCACGCTTTAACTCTCCGTGTGTTCGGGTCTCGAACCCGCCAACCGGAGAGAGGGAAAGCGGTTCCCTCAGCCGATCGCTTCGAGCACGCCTTCGAACAGGCGCCTGCCGTCCTGGCGGCCGTGGGCGGGCTCCACGGCCCGCTCGGGGTGCGGCATCATGCCGAGCACCTTGCCGTTTTCGCTGACGATGCCCGCAATGTCGTTGGCGGAGCCGTTGCATTCGCCGGAATAGCGGAAGGCGACGCGGCCTTCGCCTTCCAGCCGCTCGAGCGTGTCGGCGTCCGCCTGGTAATTGCCGTCATGGTGGGCGACCGGGATGACGATCTCCTCGCCGGCTTGGTAGCGAGCGGTGAACGCCGATTGAACCCCCTCCACCTTCAGCGCCACGTCGCGGCAGACGAAGCGGATGCCGGCGTTGCGCATCAGCGCGCCGGGCAGGAGGCCGGCTTCGGTAAGGATCTGGAATCCGTTGCAAACGCCGAGCACCGACACGCCGGCGTCCGCGGCACTCTTCACCGCGCCCATCACGGGCGAGCGCGCCGCCATTGCGCCGGAGCGCAGATAATCGCCGTAGGAGAAGCCGCCCGGCACGGCGATGAGGTCGAGGCCGGCCGGGAGCTCCGTCTCCCGGTGCCACACCAAAGCCGGCTTCTGGCCGGTGATCGCTTCGAGCGCCACAACCATGTCCCGGTCGCAATTGGAGCCGGGGAAAACGATAACCGCGCTTTTCACCGCGCCGCCGCCGGTTCGCCGCGTTCGATGCGGAAATTTTCGATCACCGTGTTGGCGAGCAGCTTGCGGCACATCGCTTCGACGTCCTCGTCGGACACGTCTTTCGAAAGGTCGAGCTCGATCAGCTTGCCGGCCCGCACGTCGTTGACGCCGGAGAAGCCCAGGCCTTCCAGCGCATGGTGGATCGCCTTGCCCTGAGGATCGAGAACGCCCTTCTTCAGCGTGATATAGACTCGGGTCTTCATGGGCGGCTCGCCTGTGCTTGCGGTGACGGCGCGCATATGCCGGGCGCGTGGGCGGCGGGCAAGGCTTGCTTGCGGGAGAGGGGGCGGCGCCCTATCTCCCAATCATGGCACAAGCACCCGAAATCGGCCTCAGCCCCTCCGCCGCCGCGCGCGTCGCGGCAATCGCCGAGCGGCAAGGCAAGCCGGCGATCCTTCGCCTGGCGGTGGAAGGCGGCGGCTGCGCCGGTTTCTCCTACCGCTTCGGCCTTGCCGACGAGGTGGAAGCGGAAGATCTGGTGGCGGTGCGCGACGGCGTCACCCTGGTGGTGGACGAGATGACGCACGATCTGGTGCGCGGCGGCGAAGTGGATTTCGTCGAGAGCCTCGGCGGCGCGGCGTTCCAGGTGCGCAACCCGAACGCCGCCTCCGGCTGCGGCTGCGGGTCGAGCTTCAGCATCTGATCGTGGCGCAAGCCGCGTACCCGCGTTAGGAAAAGCGGATGAGCGACATTTCCATCCGCGCGGTTGAAGACGCCGCAGACCGCAAGACGTTCGTCGATCTGGCGTTCACCCTGAACAAGAACGATCCCAATTGGGTGCCGCCGCTCAAGACGGAAGTGCACGGCCTGATCGACGCGCGCACCAACCCCTGGTTCGAACATGCCGAGGCCAAGCTGTTCCTTGCCGAGCGCGACGGCGCGCCCGTGGGGCGCATTTCAGCGCAGGTCGACGAGCTGGTTCAGCAGCATATGGGGCAGGGCACCGGCCAGTGGGGCATGCTTGAAGCGGCGGACGAGGAAGTCGCCCGCGCGCTCCTCCACCGCGCCGAAAGCTGGCTTCGGGGCCGCGACATGACCCGCTCAATCGGCCCGTTCAGCCTCTCGATCTGGGACGAGCCGGGCCTGCTGGTGAAAGGCCACGACCATCCGCCGACGGTGATGATGGGGCACAACAACCCCGCCTACGAAGGCTGGGTGGAAGGCCATGGCTATGCCGGTATCCACGACCTTTTCACCTACGACGTGGATGTCACCAAGCCTTTTCCGCCGATCGTCGACCGCATTGTTGCCTCCGGCGAAAAGAATCCGCGCATCCGCATCCGCAAGGTCGACAAGGCCAAGTTCGAGGAGGAAGCCCGGCTGCTGCTCGGCATCCTGAACGACGCCTGGTCTGACAATTGGGGCTATATTCCGCTCACGGAGAGCGAGATTGCTTACGCCGGCAAGAAACTGAAGCCGATCGTGTTCGAGGATTTGATCCGCGTCGCCGAAGTGGACGGGGAGCCGGTGGCCTTCATGATGACGCTGCCTGACCTCAACGAATTCACCATGGATCTAAACGGGCGTCTGTTCCCGTTCGGTTGGGCGAAGTTGCTGTGGCGGCTTCGGGTGCCGCGTTCCAAGGCGATGCGGGTGCCGCTGATGGGTGTGGTGAAGCGCCTCCACGCCACCCGCATGGCAAGCCAGCTCGCCTTCATGCTGGTGGAGTTCATCCGCCGCGAAGCGCGGATCCGCTACGGCACGCAGCGGGGCGAGTTCGGCTGGATCCTGGAAAGCAACGGCCCGATGGTCTCCATGGCCGAAGCGATTGGGGCGCAGATCAACAAGGTCTACCGGATTTACGAAAAGGCGCTGTGACGCGGGACGGCGGCAACCCTTCGGCCTCCGCGTCGTTCACCCCGGCATCACCAGTTTAGGGGCCGCTCATGATCCGCACCGTTTCCGTTTTCGCACTTGCACTCGCCCTCGCCGCCTGCGGAGGCTCGAGCGAAGCCGACAACACCGCCGCGGCGCTTGAGGATGCGGCGAGCCAGTCGACGCCCGAAGCCGCCGCCGTGCTGGAAAACGCCGCCGATCAGATTCAGGAGCAGAATGTGACGGCGCCGATTTCCGAGCCGGGCTCGCCGGGCCAGCAGGCGATGCAGGCGGCCGGCGCTGCCCAGGCCAAGGCAAAGGCGCCGACGGTGGCGCCGCCGAGCCAGGGCGCCAAGCCCCACGCCAAGGGCGATCCGGTGCCGCCGCCCAAGGTTGACGCGGGTGCGGCCGCCACCGAGAACCACGCCGGCCATTAAGCCGCTCATGGGCCAGTGCTGAGGCAGCTGCCGCGCTTCTCGGCCGCCGCCGGTCCGGCCTTGACCGCACCGGCAGGCCCCCCTATTTGCCCGCCCGGCGCTGCCCGATCGTCTAATGGTAAGACTACGGACTCTGACTCCGTCAATCGAGGTTCGAATCCTCGTCGGGCATCCAGCCGCCTCCCCGCTATCGCTGATGTCCGCTTCCGCGGCTTGCGAGGCTGATCGCCAAGGCGAGCAGCACCAGCAGCGCCGCCGCGGCAAACGTCAGATGCATCGCTGCCGCAACTGCTTCGGGTGGCGCCGCTGCGGGAGCTTCGCCGCCGAGGGCCGCGCCGAACAGCGTCGCCATGGCGGAGGCGCCGGTGATCAGGCCGAGGTTGCGCGACAGGCTGAGGAGCCCCGACACCAGTCCCCGCTGCGCCGCTCCAGCGCTTGCCATGACCATTGTGGTGTTGCCGGTCTGAAACAATGAATAGCCTGCCGTCGTGACGATCAGGGCCGCAAGGTAGCCGCTGAGGCCCCACGCGGCCGGAAGCAATGCCAGTCCCGAACAACCGGCAGCCATCGCCCACAGGCCGGCAAGCGCCACCGTCCTGGGGCCAACCCGGTCCGCGAGCCGGCCCGCCGGAACGCCGGTTGCCGCCACGGTCAGCGGCCCTGCCGAGAGGACCAGCCCGATGCGTGCAATGTCGTGCCCAAGGACCGAAGCGAGGTAGAATGGTCCCACCACCATCGTCGCCATCACCACGGTGCAGACGAGTGCTCCCGCCGCCAAGTTCGAACCGAGCAGCGGATCGCGCAGCATGGTCGGCGAGACCAGCGGGGCCTCTGTCCGCCCCTGGCTTTCGATAAACAGGAACAGGCCACCCGCAGCGGCGGCGAGCAGCAGCAGGTTCGGCCAGCTGAACGTGCCGCGCCCGAGCGAGGCCGCGAGTGCGTAGGTGCCGAGCGTCGCCGCCAGAATTACGGGACCCTTGAGATCGAAAGGGGCGCCGTCTCCGGCCGTGCCGCGCGGCAGGTGGCGCCAAGCGAGCAGAAGTGCCGCCGCGCCGCCTGCCGCACACAGCAGGAACAGCGACCGCCACCCGGCCAAAGCGATCAGCACGCCGCCGATCGCTGGACCAAGTGCAGTTCCGGCGGCGGAGACGGAGCCGAGCAGGCCCATCGTTCGGCCGGTCCGCCCGGCGGGGGAGGCTTCGTTCACCATCGCCATAGCCAAGGCCATCATCGCCGCGGCACCCAGCCCCTGTCCCGCCCGTGCCGCGATCAGCAGCGGCAAATCGGGCGCTGCGGCACAGAGCAGCGACGATGCCGAATAGAGGCCGATGCCCCATGAAAGCAGCCGCTTGCGCCCGATGGTGTCGCCGAGGCGGCCGGCACCGGCGACGGTGCAGGTGATTGCAAGAAGGTAGGCCAGAATCACCCACTGGAGTTGCGGAAGGGATGCGCGATTCGCCTCGGCCAGCGTCGGCAACGCAACATTCGCGATGCTGGTGCCGAGGGAGGCGAGCAGCATCGCCAGCGCCAGGGCGGCTATCGCGAAGCCGCTCGGCTCAGCCTCGATGGCTTTCGACATAGCCGCATGTGCATGGGGCATCGCTCGTCCTTTCGCTTGCTTTCCCGTGGAACGAATCGCATCGTGCCACTTCAAGCCGGCTTGAAGTCAAGGGGAAGCACATTGGCGGCTTTGGACATCGCGGAAGTAGCGCGGCGCTCGGCCGTGCCGGCCTCGGCGCTGCGCTATTACGAGGAAAAGGGGCTGATCGAGTCGATCGGCCGCCGCGGGCTGCGCCGCATCTTCGAGCCCGCCGTGCTCGAGCGGCTGGCGCTGATCAAGCTCGGCCAGATCGCCGGCTTTTCGCTTGAGGAACTGGCCCTAATGTTTGGCGGCGGCGGCCGGCTGGCCATCGACCGCGCTCTCCTCGCCGCCAAGGCGGAAGAACTCGACCGTACCGTCCGGAAGCTGTCGGCCATGCGGGACGGACTTCGCCATGCCGCCGCCTGCCCGGCGCCGAGCCACATGGAATGCCCCAGGTTCCGCCAAATCCTGGAAGGCGCCCTGTCCGCGCCCCGCCGCTCTCGCAGTAACGCAGCCGTTCCCATCGGCACGAGGGAAGGGTAAAGGCGTCCTCCTGTCTTGAAGGAGATGAGGATGCGCAAACCCCTGATCGTCGCATTGCTGCTGGCCACCGCCGCTTGTGCGGGCACCGGGGCCGAGCCGCAGGGGGTCGCGCCCGCCGCAGCCGAAGACCACGGTAGCTACGACCTCGCCGCTTCGCGCGCCAAGATCGCGCGGGTGGCGATGCGTCCCGACACCGCCTTCCTGAACGCGGAGGAACGGGAGGTGGTGAACCTCCTCATCCAGGCGGCCGAGCTGATGAACCCCATCTACCTTCGCCAGCGCTCCACTGAGAACCCGACGATCCGCGCCGAGATCGCCCGCAGCCGCCACCCGCAAAAGGCGCAGCTGCTCGACATGTTCGACTTGCATTTCGGCCCGTGGGACACGCTGGCCGAGAACCACCCTTTCTATGGCGGCGTCGCGCCGCCGCTGGGTGCCGGCTTCTACCCGCGCGACCTCACCAAGGAGGCTTTCGAGGCGTATCTCGTTGCGAATCCGGGGCAGAAGGAGGCGCTGACCAGCGGCTACACCTTGGTGAAGCGGCAGGGGGATCGGCTCGTCGCGGTGCCGTACAGCACGGAGTATAAGCAGTGGCTGGAGCCCGCCGCGAAGCTGCTCGAGCGGGCCGCGGCGCGGACGTCGAACGCCAGCCTGAAGCGCTTCCTCAGCCTTCGCGCCAAGGCGTTCCGCACCAACGATTATTACGAAAGCGAGCTTGCCTGGATGGACGTGTCCGGCACGCCCATCGAGGTCGTGATCGGGCCCTACGAAGTCTACACCGATACGCTCTATGGCACCAAGACGGCGTTTGAATCCTTTGTGACGGTGCAGGACCCGAAGGAGAGCGCCGCCCTCGCCAAGTACAAGAACCTCCTCGCCGACATGGAGCGCAACCTGCCGGTGGAGGAGCGCTACAAGAATTTCAGCCGTCCCTTCACCTCGCCGATCCTGGTGGCCGATCAGGTCCATGGCGGCGGCGACAACGTACCGGGCGTGCAGACCATCGCCTTTAACCTGCCGAACGACGAGCGGGTGCGGGAGGCGAAGGGCGCGATGAAGGTGATCCTCGCCAACGTCCTCGGTGCCAACTACGACCGCATCTTGGCGCCGATGGCGGGGCTGGTGCTGGTGCCGGAGCAGGCGCGGCTGGTTTCCAAGAAATATATGGAAAACGAGACCCTGTTCCACGAGCTGTCGCACAGCCTCGGGCCGGGGACGATCAGCGTCGGCGGCCGGCAGACCACGGTTAATGCGGAGCTGAAGGACGTCTACTCCGCCAGCGAGGAAGCGAAGGCAGACGTAATGGGGGTCTACAACATCCTCTTCATGATGGACCGCGGCGAGCTCCCGGCGGCCGAGCGCGAGCAGGCGCTTGCCACCTACTTCGCCGGCATCTTCCGCGCGGTGCGCTTCGGAACCGACGAAGCCCATGGCCGCGGCGCGGCGATGCAGTACAGCTACCTTCAGGAGAAGGGCGCGTTCGAATGGGACGAACGCGCAGGCCGCTACCGCGTCGATTACCGGAAAATGGAGAGCGGGCTTCGCGACCTGGTGGCGCAGCTCGTGCGCCTTCAGGGCAATGGCGATTATGCCGGCACCAAAGCCTTCTTCGAGCGCTACGCCCGCCTGGATGCGCGCGCACAAGCGGTACTTGCCACGACGGCCCACATTCCGACCGACATCCAGCCCGATTATCCGGAGCGTATCTGAACCCATGGATTATCAAGCGCTCGTCGAGGACGTGCTGGGCAGCGTCCATGCCTATCGCGGGCAGGGCCAGGTCGCCTCCTACATTCCCGCGCTGAAGGGCGTCGATCCGAAGAAGTTCGGCATCGCCCTGGTGCTGAAGGACGGCACCAGCTTCGTTGCCGGCGACGGGGACGAGGCGTTCTCCATCCAGAGCATCTCCTACGTATTCAGCCTCGCGCTTGCGCTGCACCACGTGAAGGCTGCGCTTTGGAACCATGTCGGGCGCGAGCCCGCAGGAACGCCGGCCAATTCGATCATTCAGCTCGAGCTTGCCCGCGGCAAGCCGCGCAACCCGCTGACCAGTGCGGGCGCGCTTGTGGTCTGCGACCAGTTGCTCGGCCGGCGCAGCGCCGAAGAAGCGCGGGAGGAATTGCTTGCCTTCCTTCGCGAGCGCGCTGGGGACGACACGATCGGCATCGACGAGCGGATCGCCATGTCGGAATCGCGCGCCGGCGCCTTCAACCGCAGCCTGGCCTACTTCATCTCGGCCTTCGGCAACCTCAAGAACCCGCCGGAAGAAGTGCTGTCTTATTATTACCACCAATGTTCGGTGGCTATGACGTGCCGGCAGCTCGCCCGCGCCGCCTGATTCCTGGCGTTCGACGGCGTCGACACGGCCACCGGCGACGCGGTCTGCACGCCGTCGCGCTCGCGGCGGATCAACGCGCTGATGCTGACCAGCGGCCACTATGACGTGTCGGGCGACGTCGCGTTCCGCATCGGGCTGCCGGGCAAGAGCGCGATGAGCGGCGCGATCCTGGCGATCATCCCGGGCACCGGCGCGGTATGCGTGTGGTCGCCGGGGCTGACCGAGGCCGGGACCTCGCTGGTCGGCCAGGTGGCGCTTGAGCAGCTGGTCGAGCGCACCGGCTGGAGCGTGTTCGTTTAAGCGACAGGCTCGCGCAGGAAGCGCAAGCCGTGCTAGCCTCCCGCGCGAGGGGGATCATCGATGCTTGAACTCATGCTTGCCGCCGCCGCCGCGCAGCTTGCCCAGCCGGCCTGCCCGATCGACCGGCAGGTCTACGCGCTGCACGGCGACGCGCGCTTCACCGCCGGCTTCGTCAAGCTCGATTTGCGCCTGCCGTTCGCGTCGAAGCTCGCTTTCTGGCTGAAGACGCCGAAGCGCACCTACTGGTTCAGCTTCCACAGCCCGAACGGTTACGGCGGCACCATCATCATGCCCGATCTCGACCCGCAGGCGGCGCTGCGTAGCCTCCTCGAGGACGCGGAGACGGAGCTGCCGGATGGGGCGGAAGGTGAGGAGCCGGTGACGATCCCGTTCGACGCCTTTCACGCCGATCTCTCCGCTTACGAGGCACCGCCGCAGGTGGAGGATGAAGCGCCCGCCTTGTTGTTCGCGCGCGAACTCGGGCCGGCGCTTTGGTACAACAGCGTCGCGCTCTCACGCGACCCGGCGGCGGAGTCAGAGTCTATGCCGGTCGGCCTGTTCCAGCCCACCGAATGCATGCGCGAAACGCAAGCGACCGATCGCAAATAGCAGGCGCGGCAGGCGCCGCCGCATGCTAGTAAGCGGCGCATGGGCGAAGGCGAGACCGCATTGCTGCTGGCACGGATCCAGTTCGGCTTCACCATTGCGTTCCACTTCATTTTCCCGGCTTTCTCGATCGGCCTCGCCTCCTATCTGGTGGTGCTGGAAGGGCTGTGGCTGAAGACCGGCAAGGCCGTTTACCTCACCCTGTTCCGCTACTGGCTGAAGATCTTCGCGATCGCCTTTGCGATGGGCGTCGTGTCAGGCATCGTCATGTCCTACCAGCTCGGCACGAATTGGTCGGTGTTTTCGGATAAGGCGGGGCCGGTGATCGGGCCGTTGATGGCGTATGAGGTACTTACCGCCTTCTTCCTCGAAGCGGGGTTTCTCGGCGTGATGCTGTTCGGGCTGGAGCGGGTGGGCAAGAAATTGCACTTCCTCGCGACCTGCATGGTGGCGCTGGGCACGGCGATCTCCGCTTTCTGGATCCTGAGCGTCAATAGCTGGATGCAGACGCCGGTCGGCTGGGCGGTGAACGACGTCGGCCAGTTCGTCCCCGCCGCCGGCTGGCTGGAGATCATCTTCAACCCGAGCTTCCCCTACCGCCTCGTTCACACGGTGATCGCGGCCTACCTCACCACCGCGCTCGTGGTCGGCGGCGTCGGCGCCTGGCACCTGCTCAAGGGGCAGGCGACGCCTGGCGTCCGCAAGATGTTCTCCATGGCGCTCTGGATGGCCGCCCTCGTCGCTCCGGTGCAGATCTTCGTCGGCGATCTCCACGGGCTCAACACGCTTGAGCATCAGCCTGCAAAGGTGATGGCAATGGAGGGGCATTATGAAAGCTACCCGAACGGCGCGCCCCTGATCCTGATCGGCATGCCGGACAGCAAGGCGGAAAAGACGCACGTGCTGCTGGAGGTGCCGAAGCTCTCCTCCTTGATCCTGAAGCACCACGCGAACGCGCCGCTGAACGGCCTCAAGACCATTCCCAAGGAGAACCGTCCGCCCGCGGAGGTGGTATTCTGGTCGTTCCGGGTGATGGTGGGGCTTGGCATGCTGATGCTTCTGCTCGGCCTGTGGAGCCTGCTCGCGCGGCTGCGCAAGCGGCTCTACGACTGGACCTGGCTGCACCGCTTCGCTTTGGTGATGGGCCCTTCCGGCTTCGTCGCGGTGATCGCCGGCTGGATCACCACGGAGGTCGGCCGCCAGCCCTGGGTGGTCTACGGCCTGCTCCGCACCGCCGACGCCCGCGCGCCCATCGACGCGCCGGCGGTTGGCACGTCCTTGCTGGTGTTCGTGCTCGTCTACTTCGTCGTCTTCGGGGCCGGCGCCTGGTACATCTTGAAGCTGATGAGTCACCCGCCCCACGAAGGCGAAAGCGGCGAAGCCCACGCGCCGATCCGAACGGCGGGGATCACCCCTTCCGCCTCGATGCGCCGAGGCGGCGCGGACCAGAGGCCGGAGCGGACGGAGGAGGCGGAGTGATGGACCTCACGGTCGTCTGGGCGTTTCTGATCGCCTTTGCCGTCGCTGCCTACGTGGTGATGGACGGCTTCGATCTCGGCATCGGCATCCTCTTCCCCGCTTTCCCCGTGGGCAAGGAGCGGGACCAGGCGATGAACGCCATTGCGCCGGTGTGGGATGGCAACGAGACCTGGCTGGTGCTTGGCGGTGGCGGGCTGCTTGCCGCGTTTCCGCTTGCTTATGCCATCATCCTGCCCGCCCTGTACGCACCGCTGATCGCCATGCTGCTCGGGCTTGTCTTTCGAGGCGTCGCGTTTGAGTTCCGCTGGCGCGATCCCGACCACCGCAGGCTCTGGGACCTCGGCTTTTTTTTGGGTTCGCTGGTGGCGACATTCGCGCAGGGCGTTACGCTCGGCGCGCTTTTGCAGGGCATCACCGTCACCGGCCGGGCCTATGGCGGCGGCTGGTGGGAGTGGCTGTCGCCGTTCAGCCTGCTGACGGGCGCAAGCCTGGTCGCCGGCTACGCGCTGCTCGGCGCCGCGTGGCTGATCTGGAAAACCGCAGGGCCGTTGCAGAATCAGGCGCAGCGTTGGGCGCGGCGGCTGCTTCCCGGCCTGCTGCTGTCGATCGGGGTGGTCAGCCTCGCCACCCCCTTCGTGGAGCCGAAATATTTCGCGCGCTGGTTCGAGTGGCCCGGGCTGCTCGTCACCGTGCCAATGCCGCTCCTTGTCGCGGGCGCGGCGTTGATGGCTTGGCGCAGCTTCTCAGGCGCGCGCGACTGGGCGCCGTTCGCTTGGTCGCTGGCGCTGTTCGGGCTGACGCTCGCCGGCCTCGCCGTCTCGATTTGGCCGGACGTGATCCCCGGCCGAGTCTCAATCTGGCAGGCGGCGGCGCCGCATTCCAGCCAGCTCTTCATGCTGGTCGGCGCCGCCGTGCTGATCCCGCTGATCCTTGCCTACACCGCCTGGTCCTACTGGGTATTCCGCGGCAAGGTCGGCGAGGAAGGCTATCACTGAAGTGGCTCGGCGCCTCGCCTGGTTCGTCGGATTGTGGGCGGCAGGCGTGCTTGCGGTGGCGGCTGTCGCCTACGCGATCCGCTTCTGGCTCGGCTTAGGCTAAAGCGGCGGCGAGATCGACGTTGACCCGGCGCTGGCGCCGCACCGAGGCGATCAGCAGCAGGTTGAACAAGGTCGCCTCGATGAGGAAGAACCACAGCGGCGTGCCGGCCGCCATGCTGAGGCCGAGAAGCAAAGTGCGGCGGTTCGGCCCAAGCCACTCCTGAAAGAACAAGGCCCGCTTGCCGATGGAGCGGGCGACTTCCTGCCCGCGCTCGCCCGAGGCGGTGATGCGTGCGTCGGCTTCCTCGCTGCGCGGGTTGAGCCAGACGCCAAGGGCGACGTAGACCCCCGTCAGGCCGGAGAGGAAGCTACGGCGCTTGAGGCCGGCCTTGGTCTGGCCGATCCACGGCACCCCGTACGCCCGCCACAGATAGGTGCGCCGAACGCTTTCGATATGGTTGGCCTGGAGGATGCGCGACGCGGCGGCCAGTGGAGTCACCACCCAGCACCAGCCGCCGGCGGTGACGGCAAGCGCTGTGTAGAGGATGACGTGCCCGGCATAATCGCAGATGCCGTCGATCACCTCGCCCAGCGGTGACGTGCGGCCGGTAAGGCGCGCGAGATCGCCGTCCGCGCCGTCGAGGATGTGCCACAGGATGTGGAAGCCGAGGCCGACGGCGACGCTCTCGGGCAAGGGTAGCCAGTTATAGGCCCAGGCGGCGGCGACGATGGACAGGAAGCTCGACACCGACACCATGTTCGGCGTGACCGGCGTATGGCGCAGCAGCCGGGCCACGGCGTGCGAGAGCGGATGGTAGAGGAAGCGGTTGAGCCCGTCCTCGAGCTCCGCCGGGCGCGTCTTGCGCACCGCCGTTCCTTTCGCACCGTCCGCCATTGCCCGCAAAACTTCCCCTCGTTCGCAATCGTCCTTCGTTCTAAAGCCGCGCAATGAAAAGCCAAAAGAATCCGCACGAAGCGCGGCCATGAAGTGCGTGATCATCGCCGCGGGCCAGGGGACCCGCCTGCGCGCGCTTGCCGCCTCAAAGCCGCTTGCGACCATCGCAGGCGCGCCGCTGATCGAGCATATCGTCGGCCTCGCCGCGGCGGGCGGGGCAAGCGAGTTCGTGGTGGTAACGGGCTACGAGCCGCTGCCGCTCGAAGCGGCGCTGGAGGAGCTTGCCGAGCGCACCGGCCTGCCGATCGAGATCGTCCGCAACGAGGATTGGGCGCGGCCCAACGGCATCTCCGTGCTCGCCGCAGCGCCGCGGCTGGACGGCGAGTTCGTGCTGCTGATGTCCGACCACCTGTTCGATCCCGACATCCTGCGGCGCCTTATCGCCGGCCGCCGCGCCGAGGCTGCGTTGACGCTCGGTGTCGACTATCGGATCACGCGGCCCGATCTCGACCTCGACGACGCAACCAAGGTGCAGCTGGACGGGCAGGGGCGTATCACCGCCATCGCGAAGGAGCTGCCAAGCTACGACGCGGTGGACACCGGCCTGTTCATCGCCAGCCCTGCTTTGCTCCAGGCGCTTGCGGCGAGCGTAGCATCGGGAGGGGCGGGCTCTCTGTCGGAAGGCGTCGCCGCGCTTGCTGCCGAGGGCCGGGCTTTCACCTTCGACATCGGCGATGGCTGGTGGGTCGACGTCGATGACGCTCCGGCCCACGCCCGTGCCGAGCGGGAGCTTCCGGCGATCCTTTCCACCCTCTAGGCCAGCCGGGCGAAAGGGCTTATTCCTGCGTTATGGCTGACCTCGACCCCACCTACGAACCCGCCGACATCATGCGCGCCCTCTACGGCGACGGCATCACCGCCCTTAAGGGCGCCTTCCCTCGCGAATGGGCCGAGCGCATGCGCGAAGACATCGATGCGCTGTTCGCCGAGGCGCAGGCGGTTCCCGGCGGCGCCCTGCCGCGCGGGCCGCAGCGGTGGTACGTGGAAGTGCATCCGGAGCGTATCCGCGGCTTCGTCGACATTGCCACCCATCCCTGGTTCGTGGCCGTGTGCGAAACGGTCCTAGGGCCGGACTACAAGATCGTTGAGGTCGGCTTCGACATCCCCTTCCCGGGCGCGGCGGACCAGCCGTGGCACCGCGACTTCTTTGTGCCGGAAGCGACGACTAAGGGCCGTAGGCTGAACTCGCTCGCGTTCAACCTGACGGCGGTGGACACGGTGCCGGAGATGGGCCCGTTCGAAGTCGCGCCGGGGACACAGTGGGACCAGTTCGAAGGCTGCCCCAAGGGCATGTTCCCGCCCAAGCATCTTTGGCCGCGCTACATCGAACGGGCGCAGCAGAAGATGCCGCAGATGGGCGACATGTCCGTCCGCTCGGCGCTGACCATCCACCGCGGCACGGCCAACCGTTCTGACCAGGCGCGGCCGGTGCTGGTGGTGGGCGTGGACGCGCTTGACGCAACCAACGCCCAGCACCACGATCTGCAGGTGACGGAAGGGTACCTTGCGTCCCTGCCGCCGCGGGTGCGCGATCACCTTACTTACCGCGTGGCGGACGCGCTGAAGCCGATCATCCAGCACCACACGATCGAAGGCCTTCTCGAGCCGGCGACCTACTGAACCGGCGTCACGTCGAGGCGCATGGTCAGCGTCATCGACTCGCCCGGCTCAAGCACCCGCAGCCCAAGCTCGGCCCACTCTTCCTCGGGCGCATTAAGCGCGGCATTGGCGTGGCTGACCGGCTCGATTACGAAGATGTCGCCTGACGGGGGCGAGTAAAGCTGGAAGAAGGTCGCATCCGGCGAGGACATGGTGACGCGATAGGGGCGGGTAGGGTCCTCCACCGTCGCGCTCCCAGCCCAGCCGCCGAAGCCGTTGTCGAGATCCTGCCCGGCGACCTTCCGGTGGCGCAGGTCGTAGCGCCCCTCCGCCGCCAGCTTCTCCACCGGAAGCACGTCTGCGTCGATCGTCCAGACGCTCTCCACCTGCGTGTCCAGCACCGTCTCCGGCGTGCAGTGGAAATAGGGATGCTGGCCGAGCCCGCACGGCATCGCCTCGCTGCCGCTGTTGGTGCAGGTCAGCACCAAAGTCAGCCCGCCTTCGTCCAGCGTGAAAACCTGCCGCGCTTCGTACGCCCACGGCCATTCGCCGGCCGGGTGAACGAAGCGCAGTTCGGCCTCGCGTTCGTCCAGTCGGGCCACCTCCCACGGCGAAAGCCAGCCCTGGCCATGGAGCGGGCTTGGATCGCCCGCCATGTTCGGCGCGATGCTTACCTCTCGGCCGCGGAAGGTGAAGCGGCCGCCGCGGATGCGGTTGGAGTAGGGCACGAGCGGAAAGCTGCCCTGCCCGAGCACGTCCTCCGCCCCGTCGCTACCGCGTAAAACCGGTATTTGCATTCCGTCGTCGCCGACGTAATCGAAGCGGGCGATGCTGCCGCCGGCTTCCGGTTTCAGCACCAGCAAAAGAGCGCCGCAGTGGAGGCTCGGGGGGCCGGAGCGGGTCATGGATGATGCCTCATTTTGTGCGCACATTCAGGCTGGCGAAACTTCTCTGTGGATAAATCCAAGTTAGCATTGCGGAGCGATTCCGCCGTGCGCTAGATTCACCCCGGGGAATGTTGCGGGGAGGGGATGTAAAATGGTCAAGAATGTCAAAGATTTTGTCGAAATCAAGGATCACAGCTCGCTCGACGAGCTGATCGCGCGGCTGATCGAAGTTCGGGACACCCTTCCCGACGCAACGGCCGCCGAAGTGAAGATGCGGGGCGACGACGTGTTCGGCCGTCACCTGTGCGTCAGCTTCTTCCGCCCGCAGACCGCCGAGGAAGCCGCGTGCGACGCGCGCTACGCCGACGCCTGGCGCCAATCGCGCGAGCGGGAAATGAGCCGGCTCGAGGACGAGCTGGGCATCTGCTCGGTCGGCACCAAGCGCCTCCGCGCCGTCGCCTGATCTGGCCCCTCCCCTGCACAGGCAGGGGAGGACTTTACCACCTACCATTCGGCGAAGCTGCCGTCCTTCTGGCGCCAGATGGGGTTGCGCCAGCGGTGGCCGCCCTTCGCCGCCTCGCGCACAGCCGCTTCGTCGATGGTGATGCCGAGGCCGGGCCCGCTGGGGATCGGCAAAAAGCCGTCCACCGGCGT
>DASVUO010000170.1:0-24576 GCA_036386995.1 Allosphingosinicella sp.
CCCCGGTGAAACCCATCGAAATTGCCGAGCGCGACGATGCCCCCGCGAAGCGCCTGCGGAACCGCCGAGCCGCCGTCCAGCCGCTCCATGCCGGTGCTATAGGAGAGGGGGGAGTGGCCGACAACCGCTCCGCTAGAGGTCCGCACGCACCAGCCGAAGGAAGGTGAAGGAAGGGCGGCCGGCTTCGGCGGGATGCTCTTCCCGCGACACTTCGCGCCAGCGGGCGGAGCTGAATGGCGGCATCAGCGTGTCGCCTTCCGCGTCGAGTTCCACCTCGGTCAGCTCAACCGCCGTTGCGAGGGACTCGAACAAGGCAAAGATTTCCGCGCCGCCTATGATCGACACGCGGTCCGCACTAGCCAGGGCGAGAGCCTCCTCCGGCGAATGCGCCACGTCAGCGCCTTGCGCCGCCCAATCCGTGTCTCTGGTCAGCACGATGTGCCGCCGGCCCGGCAGCAGCCCCGGCAAGCTGTCGAAGGTGCGGCGGCCCATGATCATCGGCGTGCCGGCCGTCACCGCCTTGAAGTGCTTCAGGTCCGCCGGGATGTGCCAGGGCAGCGTGCCGTCCATGCCGATCACCCCGTTGCGCGCCCTCGCCACGACGAGAACGATCTCGCGCTTGCTCACACCGCCACCGCCGCCTTGATGTGCGGATGGGGATCGTAGCCCTCGATCTCGAAATCCTCGAAGAGGTAGCCGTCGATCGCGTTCGCCTTGCGCAAGATGTTCAGGCGGGGGAGGGGTCTCGGCTCGCGGGTGAGCTGAAGCCGGGCCTGATCGAGGTGGTTGGAATACAAGTGGCAATCGCCGCCGGTCCAGACGAACTCGCCTGCCTCAAGCCCGCATTGTTGGGCAAGGAGATGGGTAAGCAGCGCATAGCTTGCGATGTTGAACGGCACGCCCAGGAACACGTCGGCGCTGCGCTGATAGAGCTGGAGGCTGAGCTTGCCGTTGGCGACATAGGTCTGGAAGAGAAGGTGGCAGGGCGGCAGCGCCATCTTGTCGACGTCCGCCGGGTTCCAGGCCGACACGATCTGGCGCCGCGATCCGGGGTTGGTATTGATGGTGCGGATCAGGGCGGCGAGCTGGTCGAAATGCTGCCCGTCCGGCCCCACCCAGTCGCGCCACTGCTTGCCGTAGACCGGGCCGAGCTCGCCATTCTCGTCCGCCCATTCGTCCCAGATGCTGACCTTGTTCTCCTTCAGCCAGGCGATGTTGGTGTCGCCCTTCAGGAACCAGAGCAGCTCGATAATGATCGAGCGCAGGTGAAGCTTCTTGGTGGTGACGAGCGGGAAGCCGGCCGCTAGATCGAAGCGCATCTGGTGCCCGAACACCGACAAGGTGCCGGTGCCGGTGCGGTCTTCCTGGGGAACGCCGGTGTCGAGGATTCGCTGAAGAAGCTGAAGGTAGGCCTGCATGCGTCATCTATGGCGGGAGGCGCGGCGCTTTGGAAGCGCTGGGCGCTTCACCCGCCCCCGATGATCGGCTAGAGCCGGGACCGATGACTGCCGACGCCCCCACCGCCACCCGCATGACCCTGTACCGCGACGCCGGCAGCCGCTTCGGCGGCGCGGTCCGCGGCGCCTGGGGCAGGAAGTGGGTTCGGATCCTCGCGTACCTCGCGCTGATCCCGGTGATTGCGTACATCCTGATGTGGGCCTTGTTCGCCCGTGGGCTACCGTCCGCCGAATCGCTGCTCACCTACCAGCCGCCGCTTCCCGCCCACGTGCGCGACATCGAAGGCGAGCCGGTGCAGACCTTTGCCCGCGAGCGCCGGGTCGAGCTCGCATTCGAAGAATATCCCAAGGTGCTGGTCGACGCCTTCACCTCGGCGGAGGACAAGACCTTCTTCACCCACGGCGGCATCGACTACCCCGGCGTGCTCGGCGCGATCGGCGATTATGTCCGCAAGGCCGGCTCGGGCGAGCGGGCGCGGGGCGGCTCCACCATCACCCAGCAGGTCGCCAAGAACCTGTTGCTAGGGGACGAATATTCGGTGACCCGCAAGGTCAAGGAAGCCTTTCTCGCCCGCCGCATCGAAAGTGTGCTGACCAAGCAGCAGATCCTGGAGCTCTACCTCAACCAGATTTTCCTGGGACGGAACGCCTACGGCGTGCAGGCGGCGTCGCGGGCCTATTTCGACAAGGATGTCGAGGATCTGCAACTCCACGAAGTCGCCTACCTCGCCATCCTGCCCAAGGCGCCGAGCAATTACGATCCGGACCGCCAAACGCAGCGCGCGCTGGACCGGCGCAATTGGGTGCTCGGCGAGATGGAGAAGAACGGCAAGATCACCGCGCAGCAGCGTGCCGCCGCGCAGGCGATGCCGCTTGGCGCGGTTCGGGTGCAGTCGAACAGCGGGCGCAACATCGGCGGCTATTTCATGGAAGAAGTGCGCCGCCAGCTCGCCACCACCTATGGCAGCGAAGCGGAAAAAGGGCCGAACGGCCTCTACACCGGGGGGCTCTGGGTGCGCTCGTCGATCGATACGGAAAAGCAGAAAGCGGCGGAAAACGCGCTTCGCGACGGCCTCTCGCGTTACGACAGGGGCCGCGGCTGGCGCGACACGGGCCTGTCGATCGACGCCGACGGCGATTGGCAAAGCCAGCTCGCCCGCGCACCGGTTGGCCCGGGTTACGACGATTGGCGGGCCGCGGTGGTGCTTCGCAAGGCGGGCGGCAGCGCCACCATCGGGCTCATCGACGGATCGACCGCCGAGCTTCCCGCCTCCGCCGCCTCCATGCCGAAGCGCGGCACCGGCACCCCAACCTTCAACTTCCTGCGCCGCGGCATGATCATTCTCGTCAAGCGCGAAGCGGGCGGGAGCTACACGCTACGCTCGGTGCCTGAGATCAAGGGCGGCATGGTGGTGGAGGAAGTCGCTTCCGGCCGGATCCTCGCAATGCACGGCGGCTGGGACGCGCGCGGCGACGATTTCAACCGCGCAACCCAGGCGCAGCGCCAGCCGGGATCGACCTTCAAGCCGATCGTCTATTCCGCCGCGTTGGACAACGGCATGACGCCCGCCTCGATCATCATCGACGGCTCTTTCTGCGTCTGGCAGGGCGCCGGGCTCGGGCAGAAGTGCTTTCGCAACTTCTCCGGCGGCAATGCCGGTCCGCAGACCATGCGCTGGGGCATCGAACAATCGCGCAACCTGATGACGGTGCGCGCGGCCAACCAGACCGGCATGGAAAAAGTCACCCGCCTCGCCAAGATCCTGGGTGTCGGCGAATACCCGAACTACCTCTCCATCGCGCTCGGCGCCGGCGACACGACCGTGATGAAGATCACCAACGCGTTCGCCATGCTCGCCAACCACGGCCGCGAACTGAAGCCGACGCTGATCGACTATATCCAGGACAGGAACGGCAAGGTGATCTGGCGCGCCGACCGCCGCCCCTGCGAAGGCTGCAACGCGCCCGATTGGGACGGCAAGCCGATGCCGCGCCCGCCCCTGCGCACGAAGCAGCTGATGGACCCGATGACGGCCTACCAGATGGTCCACATCCTGGAAGGCGTGATCGAGCGGGGCACCGCGCAAACGCTTCGCGACCTCAAGCGCCCGATCTTCGGCAAGACCGGCACCACCACCGGCCCCACCAACGTCTGGTTCATTGGCGGATCGGCCGACATCGTCGCTGGCGTCTACATGGGCTTCGATCAGCCCCGCTCGATGGGCGGTTATGCCCAGGGCGGGACGCTTGCCGCGCCGATCTTCAAGCAGTTCGCGCAGATCGCCTTCAAGGACATGCCGGCCGTGCCGTTCCGCGCGCCGGCCGGCATCCGCATGGTCCGCATCGACCGCCGCTCCGGCCGCAAGGTGTTCGGCGCCTGGCCGACCGACGAGCCCAAGGCGGCGGTGATCTGGGAAGCGTTCAAGCCGGAGAGCGAGCCCCGCCGCACCGTTCAGCGCCAGGAGCTGGCAAGCGCCGCGCCCGCGCCCAAGCCCCGCCCGCGCCCCAAGGCACCGGCGCCGCGCCGCGCTCCCGCCGCCGCGCCTCCGCCGGCGCCGCCCGCCACCGACGCCTTGCCAAGTGAAGCCGGCACTCGTTAGGGGCCTCAGCCAGGTTCCGGGAGCCCGTTGTGGGCCTCCGCCATTGTCCGTTGAGTTGAGGAATTTCTGAAATGCGCGCCGAAGCGCAATCCCATGTCGACCAGATCAATTCGGCGCTCGCGCTGCTTCGCCGCTTCCTGGATTGGGACCGGGCGCTGCGGCGGCTCGACGAACTGAACGCGCGCGTCGAGGATCAGGCGCTCTGGAACGACCCAAAGGCCGCGCAGGACGTGATGCGCGAACGCCGCCGCCTGGACGAAGCCATCGGCGCCACCCGCGCCATCGAGCGCGAACTGGCCGACACCGTTGAGCTCAGCGAAATGGCCGAAGCGGAAGGCGACGACGGGCTCGTCGACGACGCCGTTACCGCGCTTGCCCAACTCGCCGAGCGCGCCGAGCAGGACAAGGTCAAGGCGCTGCTCGCCGGCGAAGCGGACGCCAACGATACCTATATCGAAATCAATTCGGGCGCCGGCGGCACCGAGTCGAACGACTGGGCGGGCATGCTGCAGCGCATGTACACGCGCTGGGCCGAACGGCGCGGAATGAAGGTGGAGCTGATCGACTTCCACGCCGGCGAGCAGGCGGGGATCAAGTCGGCCACCCTGCTTCTCAAGGGCGAAAACGCCTACGGTTACGCCAAAACGGAAAGCGGCGTTCACCGCCTCGTCCGCATCAGTCCCTATGACAGCTCGGCCCGCCGCCACACCAGCTTCGCCTCCGTGTGGGTCTACCCCGTCGTGGACGACAATATCGACATCGAGATCAACGAGAGCGAGCTTCGCATCGATACCTACCGCGCGTCCGGCGCGGGCGGGCAGCACATCAACACCACCGACTCGGCCGTGCGCATCACCCACTTGCCGTCGGGCATCGTGGTGCAGTGTCAGAACCAGCGATCGCAGCACAAGAACAAGGCCGAAGCCTTCAACCAGCTGCGCGCCCGCCTCTACGAAGCCGAGCTCCAGCGCCGCGAAGCGGAAGCCAACGCCACCGCCGCGTCGAAGACGGACATCGGCTGGGGCCACCAGATCCGCTCCTACGTGCTCCAGCCCTATCAGCTGGTGAAGGACCTGCGCACCGGCGTCACCTCCACCGCGCCCTTGGACGTACTCGACGGCGATCTCGACCGCTTCATGGCTGCTGCTTTGTCGCAGCGGGTGACCGGCGAACAAGTAGACGTGGAAGATGTGGAGTAAGGCCTTCGCGCCCTCTGTTCGTCTCGAGCGAAGTCGAGAGACAGGGCGCGGAGCCCTGGGTGTTTCTCGACTTCGCTCGAAACGAACGAGGTGGAGGGCGCTGCTGTTGCCCGCGGTTCTGCTTGCCGGCTGCGGGCAGGGGTCGGAGCAATCGGCCTTTCCCAAGCCGAACCGCCCCGTCTCGCCCATCGTCTCGCCGCGTTATTCGAACGAGGATGCGCGCGACAGCGTCGGCGAGGCGGAAACGGTGATGAAGCTCGCCGACGTACGCGAAGGCATGGCGGTCGCCGACATCGGCGCTGGCGAGGGCTATTACACGGTCCGCCTCGCGCCGTTGGTGGGCCGGCGCGGGCGGGTGGTTGCCCAGGACATCGTGCCTGAAACACGTGACGCACTCGCCCAGCGTGTCCAGCGCGAAGATTTGCAGAATGTCGCGGTCAAACTCGGCGAGCCGAACAACCCGCACCTTCCCGACGCCTCGTTCGACCGCATCCTCTTGATCCACATGTACCATGAGATCCAGATGCCGAGCGAATTCCTCTGGCACACCCGCGCGGACCTCAAGCCGGGCGGCCGCGTGGTAGTGGTCGATGCGGACCGGCCCACCGACCGCCACGGCACGCCGCCCAAGCTCTTGGTCTGCGAATTCGGTGCAATCGGCTACGAACTCACCCGCTTCGAACGGCTCGGCGACAGCGAGTCCTACTACGCGCAATTCGAACCGAAAGGTCCACGCCCCGAGCCCGGCGCGATCCGGAGCTGCCCCGCCTGATCAGAGCAGGCCGAGGTCGCGGAGACTGCGCACGTCCTGACCGGCGAAGATGAGGTGATCGATCAGCCGGATACCAAGGTTGCGCGCGGTGTCGGCAAGGATGCGCGAGACGCGCAGGTCCTCGACGCTGGGATCGGGGTCGCCGCTCGGGTGGTTGTGCGCAATGATCAACGCGGTGGTGCCGAGCCGAAGCGCTTCCTCCACCACGGTGCGAAGCGGCAGTTCGGCCTCGCTTGCACCGCCAGGATACTCACGCAGCGTCAGCAGCCGCTGGCTCTCGCCCAGGTGCAGAACCGCGACCTTCTCCGCCACCGCGCCCGCGAACAGCGGCGCTAGAAGCACGCGCGCTTCTTCAGGCGATCGAATGGTGGTGGAGGGCTCTGGCTGCGGCACGGCGCATGGGCATCTGCCACGCCGCACGTCCCGCCGCGCCAGCGATCTTGACCGATTTGCAGGGTAAGTACCTCCATTACGGAGAAGAAGCTTCAGCTTGCGTCAATGCCGCTGCGGCCATTGAGCGGCGCTTATGATCCGTTTCACCGTACGAAAGCTCGCGCCGTTCCTCCCCTTGCTGCTGATCGCCGCGGCAGCGCCGGCGGCGGCGGAGACGCACGTCCAGACGCCCGCCGAAGCACTTGCCCAAGACGCGCAGGCATATGCCGAGGCCGAGGGCGTCACCGAGGCGGAAGCCCTGCGCAGGCTCCAGGCTCAGGAAGGCAGCGTCGCGGCAACCGATCGCCTCCGCGCCCTCTACGCCAAGCGGCTGGCCGGCCTCTATATCGAGCACCGCCCGGACTACCGGATCGTGGTCCTGCTCACCGGCCGGAAGAAGGTCGCAGCGCAGGTCGTTACTGTGGGGGGCACACAGGTCCCTGTCGTCTTCCGCACCGGCGCTAAGGCTACCGCCGCCAAGATCACCCAAGCCATTGTTCGCCACCAGGCCGCGATCCGCGCCGCGCTCGATCACGCGCCGGCCATGGGCGCCGATCCGAAGACCGGTGAGCTCGTCGTCCTCGTCAACCGCAAGGACGCGGCGTACTACGGCGCCGAGGAACTCGACGAGCGCTTCGAAGCGCTGACCCGCGTCCCGGTTCGAATCCGCGTCAGCAGCGGCGAGGAGGCGGATCTCGGCCTTGAAGGCGGCGCGCGGGTGCACGGTTTGTCCACCGTCAGCGGCAACCGCGAATATTGCACCACCGGCTTTGTCGTCACCGACGGCGCGCGCACCGGCCTCGTCACCGCCGCCCATTGCCCGGACGACCTCACCTACCGCGATCCAGGAGGCGGCGACGTGAAGCTGAGCTTTTTAGGGCAATGGGGCTGGAGCCACCAGGACGTGCAGCTCCACGTGCCGGAGGCGCAAGGCATTGCGCATAGCCCGCTCGTCTATGCCGACGCCGCCAAGGCGACCGCCCGCCCGGTCGCCGCCGTCCGTTCCCGCGCCAGCAGCCGGGTCGGGGACTTCGTCTGCCGGCGCGGCGAAACCTCCGGCTTCGGTTGTTCGGTGATCGAGCTTACCGATTTCGCGCCCCAGGGCGATCTGTGCGGCGGTCCCTGCGCCCCGACTTGGGTGATGGTGAAGGGCGCCTGCCGCGGCGGCGACAGCGGCGGCCCCGTCTTCATCGGCACCACCGCTCTGGGAATCGTCAAGGGCGGCGGATCGCACAGCGCAAGCAACAAGTGCGATTACTGGTTCTACATGTCGACCGATTACCTGCCGGATGGCTGGTCGGTGCTTACCGAAGGCGCAGCCGCTGCCGGAC
This sequence comes from Allosphingosinicella sp., assembly GCA_036386995.1. Classification (GTDB taxonomy): domain Bacteria; phylum Pseudomonadota; class Alphaproteobacteria; order Sphingomonadales; family Sphingomonadaceae; genus Allosphingosinicella. The sequence goes on from DASVUO010000170.1 coordinate 7,792, forward strand.
TTCCTCAGCGGGCGGCCGACACGTCCACCAGCCTCTTGGCGAAGTGAGTTTCGATCGCGCTCTTCATCCCAAGTGCGATCTGTTGCCGTCCTTCATCCGACTGGATGTAGGCCGAGTCGGCTGCGTTGGTGAGATACCCGGTTTCGAACAGGATCGACGGCACGTCCGGCGCCTTGAGCACGATCAACGACGCGAAGCGGTGATATTCCGCCCGGAACGGGAAGAACGGCGAAGCTTCGCGGCGAAGCAAGGCGGCGAAATCGGCGGAGATGTTCATGCTTTCGCGCTGCGCGAGATCGATCAGGATGCGGTTCACCGACGCGTCCTCGCCGAGCGCCGCGCCGCCGATCCGGTCCGCTCCGTTCTGCTGCTCGGCAAGCGAGGCGGCTTCCTTGTCCGACGCCACTTCCGACAGGGTGTAGATGGTGGCGCCGCGTGCGCCGTCATTGCTTGGCGCGGCGTCGGCGTGGATCGAGATGAACAGGTCGGCGCCCATCCGCCGGGCGATCTCGTACCGGTCGCGAAGCACAATGAAGCGGTCGTTTTCGCGTGTCATCGCCACCCGCACCCGCCCCGAGGAAGCAAGCGCGTCGCGGATTGCGGCGGCGATGGCCAACGTCACGTCCTTTTCACGCCGGTTGCCGAACGGCGAGGCGGCGCCTGGGTCCTTGCCGCCGTGGCCCGGATCGAGCACCACCAACGGCCGCTCCGAACTTCGTGCGCCGTAGATGCGGGGGAGGGGTTCTGACGATATCCGGGCGTCGGTCTCGTCGAGGGACATGGTGACCCCGCCCTCGCCGCTCCCCGCCGGCTGCGACAGCAGCAGGGCCAGATACGCCATCAATATGCCCAATATCTGTCCCACGCCGCCTTTCTGGCGCCCCGCCGCGCCTCCGGTCCAGCAAAAACGCCGCCTCGCCCGGCGACGCCCATTGCCGCTGCCGGGCGGGGGTGCTAGCACTTATAGTCGGCCAGAAGTTGAAGGTTCGCCTTTGCTCCATTGGAATGGCCTTCAAAGAATTCGCGCCGGCGCCTTTCGGGGGCGCCGGACACCAAGGTTGACGCTGCATGAGCCAATTCGCCCCCATTTCCCTTCGCCTCCCTTTCGGGTTGGGCGTCGCGGCGGGGGCATCGCGGCCGGCTATTTTGAACGGCCCGGCAAGAGCAGCGGACACGAATATCCTGCCAACCCGGACATTTGAGGCGCGCGCGACCAACGCCGCGCCTTTGTCCATTTTCAGGCGCGCGCATCCCGCGGCTTTCCAGGCCGGGCTGCGCGCGTGGAGTGATTCAAATGACCATGCGCATGTTGATCGACGCGCGCCACAGGGAAGAGACCCGGGTGGCCGTCGTACAGGGAAACCGGATCGAGGAATTTGATTTCGAGTCGGCCGAGCACAAGCAGCTCAAAGGAAATATCTATCTTGCCAAGGTAACGCGGGTCGAACCGTCGCTTCAGGCGGCGTTCGTCGATTACGGCGGCAACCGCCACGGCTTCCTGGCCTTCAGCGAAATCCACCCGGATTATTACCAAATCCCGCGCGAGGACCGCGAGGCACTGCTTCGCGAGGAAGCCGAGCACGCCGCCGAGGAAGCCCGCCTTCGGGCCGCCGAATATGGCGACGACGACCACGAGCATGACGACCACGAGCATGACGAGGACGAAGGCAATGTCGCCGCGCCCGAAGACGCGCATGACGACGAAGCCCCGGCCGAGCCCGAGGAAGCGGAAAGCGCAACGGAGGAAAGCGCCGCCGAGGTGCTTCGCCGCAAGCGCCAGAATCTGCGCCGCCGCTACAAGATTCAGGACGTCATCCACCGCCGCCAGGTGCTGCTCGTTCAGGTCGTGAAGGAAGAGCGCGGCAACAAGGGCGCGGCGCTTACCACCTATCTGAGCCTCGCCGGCCGTTATTGCGTGCTGATGCCCAACACCACGCACGGCGGCGGCATTTCCCGCAAGATCTCGAACGGCGCCGATCGCAAGCGCCTGAAGCAGATCATGGCCGATCTGAGCCTGCCGACCTCCATGGGCCTGATCGTCCGCACCGCCGGGCTTTCCCGCACCAAGACCGAGATCAAGCGCGATTTCGACTATCTCGCCCGCTTGTGGGACGAGATCCGCGAGCGCACGCTCGGCAGCTCCGCTCCGGCTTTGATCTACGGCGACAGCGACCTCATCAAGCGGGCGATCCGCGACATCTACAACCGCGACATCGACGAAGTGATCATCGAGGGCGACGAAGGCTACAAGGCCGCGCGCAACTTCATGAAGCTGCTGATGCCGAGCCACGTCAAGCGGGTGCAGAACTATGTCGATCCGGTGCCCCTGTTCCAGCGCTTCGGAGTCGAGGACCAGCTCTCGGCGATGTACCAGCCGGTGGTTCAGCTGAAATCCGGCGGCTATCTGGTGATCAACCCGACGGAAGCCCTGGTGTCGATCGACATCAACTCCGGCCGCTCCACCCGCGAGCACAATATCGAGCAGACCGCGTTCGCGACCAACATCGAGGCGGCGCACGAAATCGCGCGCCAACTTCGGCTGCGCGACATGGCTGGCCTGGTGGTGATCGATTTCATCGACATGGAATCGAACGGCCACATCCGCAAAGTCGAGCGCACCATGAAGGACGCGCTCAAAAACGACCGCGCCCGCATCCAGGTCGGCCGCATTTCGTCCTTCGGCCTAATGGAAATGAGCCGCCAGCGCCTGCGCACCGGCGTGCTCGAAGCCTCCACCAAGCCCTGCCAGCATTGCGAAGGCACCGGCCTGATGCGCACCGCCGCGTCCGCCGGCCTGTCGGCGCTTCGCATGCTCGAGGACGAGGCCGCCCGCGGCCGCGGCAGCAAGATCTGCCTCCGCGCCGGCCGCGAAGCCGCAATCTACGTCCTCAACCGCAAGCGCGGCGAGATCGCCGAGGTCGAGGCGCGCTACGGCGTTCAGATCGAAGTGCTGATCGACGAAAGCTTCGAAGGCGCCCGCATGGCGGTGGAGAGCTTCGGTCCGCCGCCGATCGCCCGTCCCCGCATCGAGCCTGTCGCGCCGCCGGTCGAGGAGGATGACGAGGATTATCCGGAGGACATCGAGGACGAGGTCGAAGCCGACGAAGAGGAAGACGCCGAGGAAGAGCAGCCGCGCGAGCAGGGCGGCCGTGGCGGCGCCGACCGTGGCGGCGATCGCGAACGCGAAAAGGCCGAAGAAGAGCGCGGCCGCAAGCGCCGCCGCCGGCGCGGACGCCGTGGCGGCCGCCGCAGGCCCGAAGGCGAGGAAGGCCATGAGGAAGGCCGCGAGTTCGACGCTGCTTCGGATGGCGGTGACGAAAGCCACCTCGACGCCGAAAGCGACGCCAAGCGCGCCGAAGACGAGGCCCGCAGCGACGAGGCACCCGATCCGGTTGCGGAAGCACCAAGCCTGGTCGCCGAAGCCGCTGCCGAGGAAGAGAAGCCCAAGGCCCGCCGCCGTCCGCGCGCGCGCCGCAAGGCCGGCGATGCTCCGGAAGCGGTAACAAGCGACGCAGCGCCGGTTGAAGCGGTTGCCGCCGCCGAAGCGGTTGCCCCTGCTGCCGAAGACGCGGCGCCCCCCGTCGAAGCGGAAGCCGAGGAAGCGCCGGCCAAGCCGAAGCGCCGCCGCCGCAAAAAGGCCGACGACGCCGAAGCCGCTCCGGCCGAAGCGCCTGCCGCCGAAGTGCCGGCTGCTCCCGCCGAAGTGCCCGGACCGGCCCCCGAGCCTGCTCCTAAAGCCGCCGAAGCTCCCGCAGCCGACGCTGCCGTAGCCGAGCGCAGCGAAGAACCCGCCGCCGATGCCGGCCCACCGCGCCGCGGCTGGTGGCAACGTACCTTCGGGGCCTGAACCGCCATGAACCCGGACATGAGCCGCTTGCCCAAAGCGGGCGCGCTCATGTCCGGTTCAGCCCGCGCGCAAGATAGCGCAACCCATGGCTGAAGCGACGCGCATCCGATCCCGCACTGGCAAAGCGAGCTATTTCGCCCGCTTTCTGATGCTTCTCGCCTTGAGCTTCACGGCCACCGCGCAGCCGGCGGCGGCGCAGTCGATCCTGCGCGACGCGGAAACCGAGGCTTTGCTTCGCGACATGTCGAAGCCGATCGTCGCCGCGGCCGGGCTCCGGCCCGAAAACGTCCAGATCGTCATGATCCACGATCCGTCGATCAACGCCTTCGTCGCAGGCGGTCAGATCGTGTACATCCATTCCGGCCTGATCGCCGCCGCCGACAGCGCCAATGAAGTGCAGGGCGTGATCGCCCACGAGCTCGGCCACATCACCGGCGGTCACGTGCTTCGCTTCGAGCAGGGCATTAAGATGGCGACCAGCATCATGCTTCTGTCGCTCCTGCTCGGCGCGGCGGCGATGGCGGCGGGCGCGGGCGAGGCGGGCGCGGGCATCCTTGCGGCCGGCCAGCAGGCGGCGATGGGCAAGTTCCTCGCCTTTACCCGAACCCAGGAAAGCTCGGCGGACGCGGCGGGCGCGAGCTTCCTCAACAAGTCCGGGATCACCGGCAAGGGCAGCCTGTCCTTTTTCAAGAAGCTGCAGAACCAGGAATTCCGCTACGCCATTCCCCAGGAAGACAGCTACGCCCGAACCCACCCGCTCACCGGGGAGCGGATCGCGGCGCTTGAGCAGGTCTACAAGACGGTGCCCTCCTGGGACGCGAAGCCGGATGCGACGCTGCAGTCGCGCTTCGAGCGGGTGAAGGCGAAGCTTGCCGGCTTCGTCGACGATCCCAAGCGGACGCTTCAGCAATATCCGGAAAGCAACAAAACCGTGCCGGCGCGCTACGCCCGCGCTTATGCCTGGCACAAGACGGCCTATCCGGAGCGGGCGCTCGGCGAGATCGACAGCCTGCTCGCCTCGACGCCCGAAGACCCGTATTTCCTCGAACTTCGCGGCCAGGTGCTGCTCGAATCCGGCAGGCCGGCGGAGGCGCTTCAGTCGCTGCGCACGGCCGTCGCCCACGCGCCCGATCAGCCGCTGATCGCCGCGCTCCTCGGCCACGCGCTGATCGCGACCGAGAAGCCGGAGAATTTCGAGGAGGCGAAGACCGTGCTCCGCACCGCCATCGGCCGCGACAACAGCAACCCCTTTGCCTGGTACCAGCTCGGCATCGTCTACGACCGCGAAGGCGATCAGGGCCGCGCCGCGCTCGCCACCGCCGAGCGCTACAATCTCGAGAACCAGCCCAAGCTCGCGCTCGCCAATGCGGAGCAGGCGCTGTCCGCCATCCCCACCGGCTCGCGCGACTGGCTGCGGGCGCAGGACATCGCAATGGTTTCCCGAACGGCCGTTGAAGTGCAAAAGCGCGGGCATGACGGACACAAATAAGGCCGCTGGGGGCGGCGGCATGAAGCTCGGCCTGGTTGCCGCGGCGGTCGGCGTTCTCGCCGGCGGCGGCGCGATGGCGCTCTACTCGGGCGCCGGGGGCGGCGGGACGAGCAAGCAGGAAGTCGAGCAAACCGTGCGCGGCTATCTGCTCGAACATCCCGAAGTGCTGCAGGAAGCGTCGCAGCGTTTGCAGCAGCGCGAGATGGGCAAAGCGGTGGATGCCAACCGCGCCGCCTTTGAAACCCCCTTCGCCGGCGCCTGGGCGGGCGCGCGCGACGCCGACGTCACACTTGTCGAGTTCTTCGATTACGCCTGCGGCTATTGCCGGAAGAGCAATGCCGATGTCGACCGGCTGCTGCGCGAGGACCCGAAATTGCGCGTCGTGTGGCGCGAATGGCCGGTGCTTGGGCCCGACAGCGAGAAAGCCGCCGCCGTCAGCCTCGCCGCCGCGCAAGCCGGCAAATACCGCATCTTCTACGACACCCTCTTCGCCACCGGCCGCCCGACGCCTGAGGCGGTGACTCGCGCCCAAGCGGCGGCGGGGGTGAGCCCCCAAGCGGCGGCGCAAATGCAGTCCTCAACCGCCGCGCGGGACGAGCTGTCCAAGAACATGCAACTCGCCCAAACCATCGGTGCAAGCGGCACGCCCACCTTCGTGGTCGGCGACGAAGTGCTGCAAGGCGCAGTCGGCTACGACGCCCTCAAAGAAGCCATCGCGAACGCCCGCTCGGGCGCTTGAGCTCCTTCATGGGCTGTTAGCCCTTGAAGCCCTGAGCGACGACGTACCATTCGGAACTGCCCTTGCGGCTTGCCGGCGGCTTGGCGTGCTTCACCGTGGTGAACCGCCGCTTGAGCTCGGAGACGAGGTTGTTGTCCGCGCCACCCGCCAGAACCTTGGCGACGTAGGTCCCGCCCGGCTTCAGCACTTCGCCGGCGAATTCCAGCCCCGCCTCGACCAGCGCCATGGTCCGCAGGTGATCGGTCTGCGGGTGGCCGACCGTGTTCGCCGCCATGTCGGACAATACCAGGTCCGCCGCCCCGCCCAGCGCCGCGCGCAGCCGCTCGGATGCGTCGTCGGCGAGGAAGTCCATCTGCAAAATCGTCGCGCCGTCGATCGGGTCGGTGGGCAGAAGATCGATGCCCACCACCGCCGCCTTGGGCGATTGCTTGCGCACCACCTGCGTCCAGCCGCCCGGCGCGATGCCGAGGTCGACCACCCGCTCCGCCCCCTTGAGGAAGTGAAACTTCTCGTCGAGCTCGATCAATTTGTAGGCGGCGCGCGAGCGATAGCCCTCCGCTTTCGCCTTCTTGACGTAGGGGTCGTTGAGCTGCCGTTCGAGCCACTTGATCGAGCTCACCTTGCGGCCCTTGGCCGTTTTCACCCGCTTCACGGCACCAGCCCGTCGCGCACCATCAGCGAGCGCAAGATGCCCTCCCGAATGCCCCGGTCGGCGACGCCAAGCGTTTCCGCCGGCCAGATTTCCATGATCGCTTCGAGGATCGCGCAGCCCGCCACGACGAGGTCGGAGCGTTCCGTGCCGATGCAGGGCAGTTCGGACCGTTCCTCCGGGCTCATCCGCGACAGCATCCCGCTCACCGCCCGCATCGCCGCCGACGGCATTTGCAGGCCGTCTACAGCGCGGCGGTCGTAAGCGGGAAGGGCGAGGTGGACGCTGGCAAGCGTGGTCACCGTGCCGCTGGTGCCCATCAGCCGGATGTTCGTCTTATCCGCAGGAAGCAGCTCGGCGAAACGGCGAAAGGCGTGGCGCACCCGCTCCTTCATCCGGCCGAATGCTGCAAGCCGCTCCTCCGGGTCCGCGAAGTGGCGGCCTTCGCTTTCCGTCAGAGACACCACGCCCCAGGGCGCACTCCACCAGCATTTGATCTGCGGCGTGTTTTCGCCGTCGGTGTCCACCAGCACCAATTCCGTCGAACCGCCGCCGATGTCGAAGATTAAGGCAGGGCCGTCACCCGGCTCGAGCAGCCGGTGGCAGCCGAGCATCGCCAGCCGCGCTTCTTCCCCAGGCGAGATGATCTCGAGCGCAATGCCGGTCTCGCGCCTGACGCGTTCAACGAAGTGACGCCCGTTGGCGGCGCGGCGGCAGGCTTCGGTTGCCACCGAGCGGGCGAGCGTGACCCGGCGCCGGCAAAGCTTCTCGGCGCATACCGACAATGCGGAGACGGCGCGGTCCATCGCAGCGTCGCTGATCCGCCCGCTCGCCGCCAAGCCTTCGCCGAGCCGCACCACGCGTGAAAAAGCATCGATGACGACGAAGCCGTCTTCGGCGGGACGGGCGATCAGCAGCCGGCAATTGTTGGTGCCGAGATCGAGCGCGCCATAGGTGTGCCGGGGGAGGGGACGCCGGTCGGAACGCGGCGCATCGTCCGTCTTCGCCGGGCCCTTTGCCGGCGGTAGCGGAGCCGTCGCGGCCTGCTGCGCCATGCTTGTCACTCTTGTTCTCGTTCGAACGGCGCCCCCGCCGTCCTTGACTTGCCCTGAGGGTACAGCGCGCATCGGTATTCGGCAAGGGAGGGGCGGGGTGCCCCGGGGCGCTCAGGCGCGGGCGTCGAGCCTTCGGCCGAGCGCTACGAAGAGGTAGATCAGCGGTGGGACCATGATGACCGAAAGGGTCAATTTAGCGAGAATCTGCCCTTTCAGGATTGGCAATATGCTCTCCTCCACATTGTAAAAGGCGATCGTGATGAAGAGCAGCGTATCCACTATCTGGGAAAGAAAGCTTGCTACCAGCGCGCGTAGCCAAAGGCTGCGTCCCTCGCCCTCCCCGGCAAGGCGGGAGAAGATGTAGACGTTAAGCGTCTGCGAGACGCCGTAGGCGATGAGCCCCGCCAGCATCATTCGGGAGCTTTGCCCTAGGATAGACTGAAAGGCCGCCTGCTTGTCCCAGAAGCTTGCAGGCGGAACTGCGTGGATGACGAACTGGATCAGCAGCATGGACACGATCAGCGGAATGAAGCCGAACCGCACAAGCTGATTCGCAAGGTCGCGGCCATAAAGCTCGGCGATTGCGCTGGATAAAACGACCAAGATCAAAAACGCGAAAATCCCGGCTTCAACCGCGAGGGATCCAAGCAGCGGCCAGGTGCCCAGCGACGCCAGCTTTGTGCCGAGCACGCCGGCGATGCAGACGAGGCCACCATAAAGAAGAGCGTAGATGAAAAGCGCGCGGGGTGGGGTAATCCCCGGGGCAGCTTTGGCCGCAGCCTCGATTTCATTGGTCATAACCATGGCGTAACCGGTTTCGCGGGCCGCAAAAAGGTCTTTCCGTCGCCGCCCATCCGGGCCATCAGGGCAAGGTGACAGACACCAGACTGGACGTCCTGGCGATCGGCGATGCCATCGTCGATGTTTTCGCCACGGCAGAGGATCGCTTCCTCACCGAACAAAACCTTCCCAAAGGCTCGATGCGCCTCATCGACCCTGCTGAAGCCACGCGCCTCTATGGCCTGATGCGCCAGGCGCGGGAGACCAGCGGCGGGTCGGCGGCAAACACTATGGCTGGGGTCGCGGCCCTCGGCGGCCGGCCTGCGTTCGTAGGCCAAGTCGCCGAGGATCAGCTGGGGGAGATATTCGCCCACGACATCCGCGCGCTGGGTGTAGAATTTCGTACCCCGCCAATTGCCGGTAGCCTTCCTACGGGCCGTTGCCTGATCCTTGTCACGCCGGACGGGCAGCGGACGATGAACACCTCCCCCGGCGCCTCTCACTTGCTAACGGTGGAAGCCTTGGACGAGCAGCAGATACGGGATGCAGCCATTCTTTATCTGGAAGCGTATCTTTGGGTGCCGGATGAACCGCGCGCTGCAATGATACGGGCAATCGAGGTGGCGCATGAGGCGGGGCGCAAGGTTGCCCTGACACTGTCGGATATTGCCTGTATCGCCCGCCGCCGCGACAGCTTCCTTGCTTTGATTGAGCGAGGTGCGATCGACCTCCTGTTCGCAAACGAGAATGAGGTGCGGGCGCTTTCCGGCCAGGACGACATCGACAGCGCCATCGACGCCTTGGTCGAGAAGGTGCCGCTGGTGGTGTGCACCTGCTCCGAAAAAGGCGCGCTTGCCGTGGAAAGGGGCACCCGCATAACCGTTCCCGCCGCGCCCGTGGACAAGGTCGTGGACACCACCGGCGCCGGCGACCTGTTCGCCGCCGGCTTCCTTTCCGGCCAAGCACGCGGCCGAAGCGTCGAGGACAGCTTGCGCATGGGCGCGATCGCGGCGGCGGAAATCATTTCCCACTTCGGCGCGCGCCCCGAAGTCGACCTGAAGGCACTGATGCCATGAAGCGTATCGCGGTTTATTGCGGCTCCTCGATGGGCAGCGACCCGGCGTTCGAGGCAACCGCCCGCGCCCTTGGGCAGGAAATGGCGCGGCGCGACCTCGGCCTCGTCTATGGCGGCGGCCATCGCGGGCTGATGGGCGTGGTCGCCGACGCGGTGCTCGGCGCCGGCGGCGAAGCGCTCGGCGTGATCCCGCAGGCTCTGGTCGATCTCGAAGTCGCCCATACCGGCCTCACCGAACTCCATACCGTTTCCAACATGCACGAGCGCAAGGCCAAGATGACGGAGCTGTGCGACGCGTTCATCGCTTTGCCCGGCGGCATCGGCACGTTCGACGAACTGTTCGAAGCCTGGACGTGGAACGCGCTTGGCTACCATGCCAAGCCCTTCTGCCTGCTTCAGGTGAACGGTTTCTGGGACGGAATGCTCGGCTTCCTCGATCACGCCACCGCCAGCGGCTTCATGTCGCCGGCGCGGCGCGAGCAATTGCTGGTCGCGGACGAGATCAACGAAGCGCTTGAAAAGCTGGACAGCGCCGCGGGGGCGTCGGAAAGAAAGATGGTCTGGTAAAGACCGAACACGGGGCGGGGATAAAGAATGGACAAGCTGCTTGGGATCGCGGGGATCGCGCTGATCCTCCTAATCGCCTTTCTTCTCTCGTCGAATAAGCGGGGCATCCGCCTGCGCGTGGTCGGCGCCGCCTTTGCGCTTCAGGCTGCCGTTGCGGCGCTCGTCCTGCGCACGGAGTGGGGCAAGTGGGGCTTGAGCGCCCTCGCCAAAGGCGTCGAAAATTTGCTTGGCTATGCTGGTCGCGGCACTGAATTCCTTTTCGGCCCCTCAGCCGCAAATCCACTCGCAAACACCTTTGCAATGGGTGCGCTGCCGGTGATCGTGTTCTTCGCGGCCCTCGTCTCGATCCTTTATTACCTCGGCATCATGCAGCGGGTGGTGCGTTGGGTCGGCGGGGCGATCGGCGCCGTCACCGGCATCAGCCGCGTCGAATCGCTCGGTTCCGCCGCCAACATCTTCGTCGGCCAGTCCGAATCGCCGCTCGTCGTCCGCCCGTACCTCGCGGCGCTTACCCCGGCGCAGCTCTTCACGCTAATGACCGTCGGCATGGCCGGGGTCGCCGGCACCATTCTCGCTGCTTACGCCGCCTTGCTCGGCCCGCAGGCGCTTCCCTTCCTGCTCGCCGCGGCCTTCATGTCGGCGCCCGGCGGCATCCTGATGGCCAAGATCATGATGCCGGACGAAGTCGCGCCCAAGGAGCCGGAACAGCTCGAACTGCCCGAAAGCCGGATCAGCGCCCAGGGCCCCGCCGCTTTGCTTCCCGAGGCCAAGCCGGTCTCCGACCAGCCGGTGGAGGTCTCCGAAACCTTCGAGGAGGGCGAAAAGCCCGCCAACATCATCATGGCCGCGGCGCAAGGCGCGCAGACCGGCGTCAAGCTCGCCGTCGCCGTCGGCGCCATGGTGCTCGCCTTCGTCGCCCTCGTTGCGCTCGCCAATGGCCTGCTCGGCGGCGTCGGCGGCTGGTTCGGCCAGCCCGATCTCAGCTTCCAGCGCATCGTCGGCTACATCTTCCAGCCGATCATGTTCCTGATCGGCATCCCCTGGAACGAAGCGGGCGTCGCCGGCGGCCTGTTCGGCACCAAGATCGTGCTCAACGAATTCGTCTCGTTCCTCGATCTCGGCGCCATGAACGCGGGCCAGCTCAGCGAGCGCAGCCGCGCCATCGTCACCTTCTCGCTCTGCGGCTTCGCCAACTTCAGCTCCATCGCGATCCAGATGGCGGTGACCGGAAGCCTTGCGCCCAACCAGCGGCCGGTGATCGCCCGCTTGGGCATCAAGGCGCTGATCGCCGGCAGCCTCGCCAACCTGATGAGCGCCGCGCTCGCCGGGCTGCTGCTGCCGTAAGGCGCAAACTTGCCGGTTTCGGCGGAGTGACGCGGCGCGTGGGCGGCGCTAGAAGGCGAAGCATGGCTACTCTTGCACAACCCACCGTCGCTTCCGTTTCGCTCGCCGCTTCGGCGTCCGATCCGGAAGGTTTCGCTCAGGAGCTCGGCGGATCGTTCGAACGCTACGGCTTCGCGATCATCGCCGATCACGGCATTCCCGCCGATCTAATCGCCCGCGCCGAGGAGAAAGCGAAAGCCTTCTTCGCGCTGCCCGACGAGGTGAAGCGCGCCTACCACACGCCGGGCGGCGGCGGCGCGCGCGGCTACACGCCGTTCGGCATCGAGACTGCCAAGGGCGCGACGGCTTACGACCTGAAGGAATTCTGGCACGTCGGCCGCGAACTTCCCGAAGGGCACCCGTATCACGAAGTGATGGCGCCCAACGTCTGGCCGGAGGAGGTCGAATCCTTTCGCTCCACCTTTCTGGAACTGTTCGCCGCCTTCGACACCGCCGGCCTGCGCATCCTCGAAGCCATTGCCCGCTACCTGAAGCTCGACCCGGATTATTTCGTCGACACGGTGCGCGAGGGGAATTCGGTGCTCCGCCTGCTTCACTATCCGCCGACCGACGGCAATGGTCCCAATGTTCGCGCCGGCGCGCATGAGGATATCAACACCATCACCCTTCTGCTCGGCGCGGAGGAAGCGGGGCTCCAGCTCCTCGACCGCGACGGCAACTGGCTTCCGGTCAGCCCGAAGCCGGGCGAGCTCGCGGTGAATATCGGCGATATGCTGCAGCGCCTGACCAACGGCGTACTGCGCTCCACCACCCACCGCGTCGTCAACCCGCCGGCCGAGCGCCGCGGCCATTCGCGCTACTCGATGCCTTTCTTTCTGCACTTCCGGCCGGATTTCGTGATCGAGACCCTGCCGCAATGCGTCAGCGACGAGCGGCCCACGCAATGGCCGCCGATCTCCAGCCACGATTACCTCATGGAGCGCCTTCGCGAGATCAAGCTGGCCTGACGCCGCTCTTCAGGCTTCGGAACGTAATCGAGTAACGCAGCGCCTCCATCGCGGCGATGCTGTGCTGCCATTCCTCCCGAGCGGGGCCGCGCAGCAGGTAAGCGGAGCGCGGTGCCGCGACGAGCGCCTTCCGCTCCCACTTCTCGCCCGCCGGTTTGCGAAAGCGCAGCCGGGCAGGGGCGAGGAGGGAGAGGCCGACCACGTCGGCGAACACCGGCCGGTCGCGGTGCCAGCCGATGCCTGCACCCGGCGCATATTCGGTGACCAGCACGTGCTCGAGCGCGTCGCCGTCCAACCCCGCCCACGCCGCCGCGCGGTCGCGCAGCGGCAGCAGCCAGTCCGGCATTTCCTCCGTCTCCCGAAGCCCCGAGCCGTTGAACTCGTAGTGCAAACCGAAGGAAACGGTGCGGCGGTTGCCCAGGAAGCCCTGGAACTCGAACGCCTTGAACGGCAGCTCGGCAAGCCGCGCCGCCAGCGCCTGCTCCTCGTCCGCCGTGATGAGCTCCGGCTGGTAACGCAGCCCCTCCGGGAGGTCCGGCACCGCCGCGCCGCCGAACAGGTCCGGCTGCGCGCTCACTCCTTCACCTTCCCGCCTCTGGCTAGCAATTCGGTAACCCTTTCCGTGGCATATCAGGCTCGAACGCCTATTCGGGGGACCCAATGCACGACCTTCGCTCTTCGATCCTGTCCGGCGCCGCCGATCGGCCGGCAACGCCCGTTGCCGAGAAGAAGGGAAAGGGCGGCAGCCTCGGCGGCCTCACCGCGATCGCCATAAAGCGCGAGGAAGCCCGCCTCACCAACCAGCGATGCGAGGATCGCCTGCGCGACATCGTTGAAGAAACGGTGATGGTGTTCCGCCGCAAGAAGCAGCCCGTTCGCGTGATCAACGTCTCCTCGCGCGGCGCGATGATCGCCGCGGACATCGAGCCGCGGATCGGCGAGAAAATCGACCTCCTGTTCACCGCCAAGAACAAGACCACCTGCATCGTGCGCTGGATCCGCGACGGCCGGATCGGCGTCGAATTCCTCAACGAAACCATCTTCTGGGACACCGCCCAGACCAACTCGCCCGTCTTCCGCTACGAAGGCGTGGAAGCCAGCGCGCCTCGCGCCGTGGCCGACCGCGAAGTCCGCCAGACGCTGCTTCGCTCCGGCACGCTGTACTGGAGCGGCATCTCCATTCCCGTCCGGCTGCGCAACATCTCGGCCGGCGGCGCCCGCATCGAATTGGAGCGCGAGCTTCGCCCGGGCGTGGAGGTCGAGCTCGACCTCGGTGAGGCCGGCTTCCAATATGCCGAAGTGCGCTGGGCGAAGGACGGCCAGATCGGCCTCCGCTTCGCCGCCGAATTCGATCTCGACAGCCTCGCCCCCGCGCCGCCCGCGGCCGCCGATCTGCCGCCGCCGGTGCTGAAGCCCGCTTACCTCGAAACCGAGACTCAGCCCGATTCGCCCTGGGCCGCACGCTTCGAGCGGCTGAAGCTGACCGACTTCGATCCGTCCAGGGAAGCCTAAGCGCTTAGCTCATCGATCCGAAGAACAGCCCCATCCCGACGAACAGCAGGCCGAACACGGCCATGATCGCGTAGATCGGGCCGGGCGCGACAGTCTCCAGTACGCACTCCTCGGGCGCCTGCGGATTGTAGCGCACCTGGGCCGATCCGCCGGCGCGATAGGGGCTGAGCATCGCTTCCGCTTTCTTGCGGCTCGCCTTGCGGTAATTGCCGAAGCGCAGCCGCTGGCTCTGATAGCTCTGCCCGGCGACGGAATAATTGTAGGCGACGACCGGATTGTACCAGGTGCTACTGTGCCCGTCCCGGTCGGTGCTTTCCTCCTCGACCACCGTTGCGCTGGCGATCGTCCCCATCGCCGTGGGCCACGTCTCCGAAGCCTTCGCCTTTCCCCGCGCGCGCAGGTGCGCCCAGGCAAACCCGCCCGTCCACAGCAGGCCCACCACGATCAGGCCGATCGTCAACATTTCCGGCATTGTTCAATCCCCCTGTCTGTTCCCTGCGCATATTGAACATCGCCCGGCGCGGTGAGTAAAGGGGCGCAATCCCGAGGAGACCGCCATGCGTCCCGCTTCCTTTCTCGCCGCCGCATCGGCCGCCTTGTGCCTCCTCGCCGCGCCGCTCAAGGCGCAGGATTATGCCGCCCAGCTGAAGGAAGGCGACGTCGCGCTGCGCGATTTCCGCTTCGCCTCCGGCGAGCGGATTGAATCGCTGCGCATCCACTACGCCACACTTGGCACGCCGCGCCGGGATGCCCGCGGCGAAATCGCCAATGCGGTGATGGTGCTCCACGGCACCGGGGCACTGGGCGCCAGTTCCTCGCGCCCCAGTTCGCAAACGAACTGTTCGGCCCCGGCCAGCCGCTCGATCTGACCCGCTACTACGTGATCCTCCCGGATGGAATCGGCCACGGCCGATCGTCGAAGCCGAGCGACGGCCTCCGGATGCGCTTCCCGAAATACCGTTACACCGACATGGTCGAGGCGCAGCGGCGGATGCTGGTTGATGGCCTTGGCGTCAAGAAGCTGCGGCTTCTTATGGGCACCTCGATGGGCTGCATGCACGGCTTCGTTTGGGCAGAGGAACATCCCGATTTCGTCCGCGCAATGATGCCGATGGCGTGCCTCCCCACCCCGATTGCCGGCCACAACCGGATGTGGCGCAAGGCGGCGGTGGAAGGCATCAAGGCCGATCCCGCCTGGGCCGCCGGCAACTACACGGCCCAGCCTCTGCAGGGCCTGCGGACCGCTGTAAGCCTGCTCCAGGTCGCAGGCTTCGCGCCGCTGTACCTGCAGAAAGCCTATGCAACCCGCGACGCGGCCGACGCCTATATCGTGGATCGGATTGCCAAGGACCTGCCGACCCGCGACGCCAACGATCTCATCTACCAGCTCGAAGCATCGCGGACCTATGATCCGTCCGCGAAGCTGGAGCGGATCCGGGTGCCGATGACGTGGGTGAACAGCGCCGACGACTTCATCAACCCGCCCGAATACGGCATTGCCGAAGACGCAGCCCGGCGAATGAAGACCGCCCGTTACATCCTGATCCGCGCGACCAGCGACACGCGCGGCCACGGCACCCACAGCTGGGCGAAGTTCTGGCGCGGCGAACTTACCGACCTGTTGGCGCGGACGGAGGCGGCTCCTTTGAACTGACGTGGTTGAGGGCGATCACCCATCGCCCATCGACCTTGCGGAACAGCCGCGTGTTAATCCCGTCCTGCGGCTGGCCGCCACCCTCCAGCCGGTAGCGCCCCACGAGCTGGGCCGCGTCCGGGCCAAGCAGTTCGATCTTCAAGTCCCAGAAATGCAGCCGCCCGCGGCGCGCCGGATCGCCGCCATAGTCGCGGACATAATGGTCAAGCGTACCCTGCCAGTCCCGTTGGAACTGACCGCGCGACACGAACACGACGTCCGGCTTCTTGAACCCGGCCATGTAGCCGGCAAAATCGCCGCGGTTCCACGCCGCTTCCATGTCGGCGACCACCTGCCGGATCGCGGCTTTCTCCGTCTCCTCCCCCACCGGTGCCGGGACGGACGCGCAGGCGGCGAGTGCAAAGGCGAAGAGGGGAGCAAGGCGGCGCATCGTCTTTCTCGCTCCCCTAGTTACTCAGCGCGTGAACTTCTCGCCTGCATCGGCCTTGCGGACGAGCAGGTCCGAGAGCTGGAAGTCGGCGCCGGGGCGCTCCTGCTGGCGGCGGATGCCTTCGACGATCTTGGGGAGGCCTTCGGTGTCCGCCCAGAACATCGGGCCGCCGCGATAGACCGGCCAGCCGTAGCCGTAGATCCACACCACATCGATGTCAGACGCGCGCTGGGCGAAGCCGCCTTCCAGGATCAGGGCCGCTTCGTTGACCATGGTGTAGAGGGTGCGCTCGACGATCTCCTGATCGGAAATCTCGCGGGCGACGACGCCTTCCTTGGCGCGGAACTGCTCGATGATCTCCTGCACCTTCGGCGAAGGCGAGGGGCGGCGCTTGTCGTCATAATCGTAGAAGCCGGCGCCCTTTTTCTGGCCCCAGCGGTCGATGGCGCAGAGCGCGTCGCGAATGTTCTCGATCCGGCTCGGGTCCCGGTGCCAACCGATGTCGACGCCGGCGAGATCGGCCAT
Organism: Allosphingosinicella sp.; assembly: GCA_036386995.1. Taxonomy (GTDB): domain Bacteria; phylum Pseudomonadota; class Alphaproteobacteria; order Sphingomonadales; family Sphingomonadaceae; genus Allosphingosinicella. The sequence continues at coordinate 24,465 of DASVUO010000170.1, forward strand.
TTGGAACGGCCCCATCGGCATCCCGAATTCCACGTGGACGCGATCGACCTGCTCGGGCGTCGCACCCTCAAGGAGGAGCCGCATCGCTTGCGTCTGGCGCGGGATCAGCATG
>DASVUO010000171.1:0-23846 GCA_036386995.1 Allosphingosinicella sp.
CGATGATCGTGCGCTCGACCTTGTCGGCGGTCATTGCCACGCGCACCTCGGTGACTTCGGGAACGGCGGCAAGCGCGGCGCGGATCTGGCGCTCAAGCGTTGCCCGCTGCTCGCCGGAGAGGCCGGTGGCGTCGATCACCAGCGACGCGATGCCGCCGGTCAGGCGCGGCGTTGCAAGGCGGCCGGAGCCGGGCAGGGTGCCGGTGCCGCCGGGATCCGCGATCCGGATCAGCGCCTGGAGAAGGGGAGTGGGATCGTCGCTCATCGGCGCGACATAGGCGCGGCCGCCTGCCTTGCCACTGTTTTTCCGCCCCCGCGCTTCTTATAAAGGCTTCATGAGCAGTTTTTTCGGGTGGGGCGCGCGCCTCGGCGCCATGTGGAACGAGAATAAGGGCGGCCCCTGGGGCCCGTCCGGCGGCGGATCGGAAGGCGGCGGCGGCGACGGCGGCTCCGGCGGCGGACCGCGCAGCCCCTGGGGCCAGCCCCCGCGCAAGCGGGGTCCGCGCGGCTCCGGCGGCCCGGGCAGCGTCGCCTCGTTCGACGATTTCTTGAAAAAGAGCCGCGACCGCTTCGGCGGACGCTTCCCCACCGGCGGCGGCACGGGCGACGGGCGGCCTTACTGGCTCTACGGCCTTGGCGTGTTCCTTTTGCTGTGGCTGGTGTTCACCAGTTTCCACCGCATCGGGCCGCAGGAGCGGGGCGTGGTGACCCTGTTCGGATCCTACAGCCGCACGCTTCAGCCGGGCATCGGCTTCACCCTGCCGGCGCCGCTGGAATCGGTGCAAAAGGTCGACATTCAGGCGGTGCGCACCGCCGACATCGGCTCCACCGACCGGGCGCAGGAGAACCTCATCCTGACCGGCGACCAGAACATCATCGATCTCGCTTATTCGGTGCGCTGGAACATCAAGGATCCGCAATTCTATCTGTTCCAGATCCAGAATCCGGAAGAAACCATCCAGGAAGTCGCCGAAAGCGCCATGCGCCAGGCGGTGGCCGGCGTGTCGCTCGACGACGCGATCGGCGCCGGCCGTTCTGAGATCGAGCAGCGGGTGCAGATCCTGATGCAGCAATTGCTCGACAGCTACGGCGCGGGCGTCCGGGTGCTCGGCGTCGCCGTCAAGCAATCCGATCCGCCGGCCGCCGTCAACGACGCCTTCAAGGAAGTGTCGGCGGCGCAGCAGCAGGCGCAGACCTATATGAACGACGCCCGCGCTTATGCGCTACAGCTCACCGCCAAGGCGCAGGGCGAAGCGGCGGCGTTCGACAAGGTCTATGCCCAGTACAAATTGTCGCCGGAAGTGACTCGCCGGCGCATGTATTACGAGACAATGGAAAGGGTGCTTTCAAGAGTGGACAAGACCATCGTCGAGGCGCCGGGCGTGACGCCCTATCTGGCTCTTCCGGAACTCAAGCGGCGCGCCGATGCGGCGCCGGCCGCCCCTGAAGCGGCGCCCGCACGATGAGCCGGACCGTGCGCAACCCGATCGTTCTCGCCTTTGTGGCGATCCTGCTGCTGGTGCTGATCGGCAGCACGCTGGCGGTGGTTCCTGAGACCAAGCAGGGCGTGATCGTGCGCTTTGGCGAGCCGCAATATATCGTCAATCCGTACAAGCGTGGCGAGACGTTCGGGAAGACGCAGGCGGGCCTGATCGCCCGCTGGCCGTTTATCGACAGGATCGAGTGGATCGACAAGCGCATCCTTTCCATCCCGATGGAGCGCCAGCAGGTGCTGTCCACCGATCAGCTGCGGCTACAGGTCGACGCTTTCGCCCGCTACCGCATCGTCGATCCGCTGCAGATGTTCATTTCGGCCGGCACAGAGGAAAAGGTCAGCGACCAGCTGAAACCGATCCTCGGCTCGGCGCTCCGCAACGAACTGGGCAAGCGCCAGTTTGCCGCCTTGCTCAGCCCGGAGCGTGGCCAGATGATGGAGAATATCAAAACGGCGCTGAACCGCGTCGCCGGGCAATATGGCGCGGAGATCGTCGACGTGCGAATCAAGCGCGCCGACTTGCCGGAAGGCACGCCGCTCGAATCGGCGTTTCAGCGGATGCGGACCGCGCGCCAGCAGGAAGCACGCTCGATCCAGGCGCAAGGCTCCAAGCAGGCGCAGATCATCCGCGCCGAGGCCGAAGCGGAAGCCGCCAACGTTTATGCCGAAGCCTTCGGCAAGGACCCGGACTTCTTCGATTTCTACCGGGCGATGCAGAGCTATGAGCTGACCTTCATCAACAACGGCAGCGGCCAGGAGCAGGGCCGCTCAAGCATCATCCTGTCGCCGAACAACCAGTATTTGCGGGAGTTTCAGGGGCGGCGTTAACGCGCCGGCCCCGCGCCTATTCAATTCACGTTCAGGCGCACCAGATAGGTTGACTACAAGTGTTTTCATCAACCCGGGTCCTCGCCTGCCCGGGCGGTAGGACCAAGAGGAGGATTCCGATCGTGCGTTATGTTTATGGCCTCACCGCTGCCCTTTTGATCGGCGGCGCCACTGCGACGCTCACCGTTGGCCCCGTCGGTGCGCAAACCGCGCAGAACGAGCCGGGGAGCATGGCCGCGTCCGCGCCGCGCCCTGGCGCGCCGATGAGCTTTGCCGACCTTGCCGCCCGCCTGCAGCCGGCGGTGGTCAACATCTCCACCAAGCAGAGCATCACCGTCAGCCCGAGCCGGCAGCTGCCGCCGGGCTTTGAGGAATTCTTCCGCCGCTTCGGCGCGCCGGTGCCCGAAGGCGGCGGCGATGCGCCGACCACCCAGCGCGGCGGCTCGCTCGGTTCCGGCTTCATCATCTCGGCCGACGGCTACGTCGTCACCAACAACCACGTCGTCTCGCCGGCGCGCAGCGGCGCAACGGTGGACCAGATCACCGTGATCCTGTCCGACCGGCGCGAATATGAAGCGGAACTGGTCGGCCGCGACCCGACGTCCGATCTCGCCGTGCTGAAGATCAAGGGCAACAACCTGCCCTTCGTCCGCTTCGCCAAGGGCGAGCCGGTGCGGGTCGGCGACTGGGTCGTTGCGATCGGCAACCCGTTCGGCCTCGGCGGCACCGTCACCGCCGGTATCGTCTCCGCCCTTCACCGCAACATCGGCGCTGGCGTCTACGACCGGTACATCCAGACCGACGCGAGCATCAACATGGGCAATTCGGGTGGCCCGATGTTCGATCTGAACGGCAACGTCGTCGGCATCAACACGGCGCTGATTTCGCCCACCGGCGGCAATGTCGGCATCGGCTTCGCCATTCCGGCGGACCAAGCGGCGCCGATTGTCGAGGCGCTTCAGAAGGGCAAGCGGCCGCAGCGCGGCTATATCGGCGTCAGCCTGCAGGCGATCGACGATGCCATCGCCGCCGGCCTCGGCTTGCCGAAGAACCGGGGCGAGCTGATCCGCGGCGTCACCGAGGGCGCGGGCGCGGCCCGCGCCGGCATCCAGCAGGGCGACGTGGTGATCACCGTCAACAACCAGCCGGTCACGCCCGACCAGTCGCTCGCCTACCTCGTCTCCAACATCGCGCCGGGCACGCGGGTGCCGATCGAGCTGATCCGCGGCGGCGAGCGGCGGACGGTGACGGTCACCGTCGGCGAGCGCCCGACCGAGGAGGAACTCGCCAAGCTTAACGGGATCGAGGAAGAGCAGGAAGTCACCGCGCCGGGTGAGACCGAACAGTCCACCGGCCAGCGTTCGGCGCGGGAAAGCCTGGGTGTCACCGTGCAGGCGCTGACTCCGGAAATCGCCCGCACGCTGCGGCTCAACGACGTCAACCTGAAGGGCCTGGTGGTTGCCGGCGTGAACCCGTCAAGCGACGCGGGGCAGAAGCTCCAGGTGCGCGACATCATCCTGTCGATCAACCAGCGCGCCACCCGCACGCCGGAAGAAGCGGCGGCGGTTGTTGCCGCGGCGCGGGCCGCCGGGCGCAACAGCGTGTTGCTGCTCGTCCGCCGCGGCAACGCGCCGCCGATCTATGTCGGCATCGAGCTTGCCCGCGCGCGCTGAGGCGTGGGACGGCGCTTCTAAGTGAAGACGGCTTGCCGCCCCTCCCCGGTTGGGGAATAGGGGCGGCAGGCTTTTTCACGGGAGCGCGCCTTGGACGACAGCAACTCCATCCTGATCGGCGCCGGTCCCGGCGGTCCGCAGCGGCTCGTCCTTTCCCGCGCCAATCGCCACGGGTTGATCGCGGGCGCCACCGGCACCGGCAAGACGGTGACGTTGCAGGGGCTTGCGGAGAGCTTCTCCGCCGCGGGTGTTCCGGTGTTCCTCGCCGACGTGAAGGGCGATCTTGCCGGCCTCGCGATGGCGGGCTCGCCGGCTTCCAAGATGCACGAGGCGCTGACCCAACGCGCCGCCGACCTCGGCATCACCGATTATGCGTACGCCGACAATCCGGCGGTTTTCTGGGATCTATTCGGCGAGCAGGGCCACCCGATCCGTACCACTGTGTCGGAGATGGGCCCGCTGCTTCTCGCCCGGCTGATGGGGCTCAACGAGACGCAGGAGGGCGTGCTCTCCATCGCCTTCCGGGTTGCGGATGAGGAAGGGCTGCTGCTTCTCGAGCTCGACGACCTCCAGGCGCTGCTCAGCTATTGCGCGAGCAACGCGGCACGGCTGTCGGCGGACTATGGCAACGTCGCTAAGGCGACGGTGGGCGCGATCCAGCGCCAGCTCCTGCAGCTCGACGCCCAGGGTGGCGGCCACTTCTTCGGCGAACCGGGGCTCGACATCCGCGACTTCCTCGGCACGGACGATCAAGGGCGCGGCGTGATCAACGTGCTTGCCGCCGACAAGTTGATGGCGAGCCCGCGGCTCTACGGCACATTCCTGCTCTGGCTGCTGTCCGAGCTGTTCGAGGAGCTTCCGGAAGTCGGCGATCCGGACAAGCCCAAGCTCGTCTTCTTTTTCGACGAAGCGCATCTCCTTTTCGCCGATGCACCGAAGGCGCTGGAGGAGAAGATCGAGCAGGTCGTCCGCCTCATTCGCTCCAAGGGCGTCGGCATCTATTTCGTGACTCAGAACCCGATCGACATTCCGGACACGGTCGCCGGCCAGCTCGGCAACCGGGTGCAGCACGCGCTGCGCGCTTTCACGCCCAAGGAGCAGAAAGCGGTGCGGGCGGCGGCGGAAAGCTTCCGCGCCAATCCGGGCGTCGATGTCGAGACGGAGATCACCCAGCTGAAGGTCGGCGAGGCCCTGGTGTCGCTTCTCCAGCCTGACGGATCGCCGTCGCCGGTGGAGCGGACCATGATCCGCCCGCCGCACTCGCGCCTCGGCCCGGTTTCAACCGGCGAGCGGGCGGTGTTCATTTCCACCTCGGCGGTGAGCGGCAAATATGAGGAACGCGTCGACCGCGAAAGCGCCGAGGAGATTTTAAAGGCGCGCGCCGAGGAGGTCAGCGCGGCGGCGGCCGAGAAGAAAGCGGCGACCGAAGCGGCCAAGGCGGAAGCGGCGGCGGACAAGGAACAGGCCCGCGCCGCCCGCCACGCCAAAGCCAATCGCGGGATCGGCGAGGAAGTTGCGATCCAGCTTGGCAAATCGGTGCAGCGCCAGGTGGTGAACCGGATTGCGGGCTCGCTGGTGCGCGGGCTTCTCGGGGGCCTTTTCAAGGGGAGATAAAGGTTGGCGACTTCGGCTGATCGGGGCGGCGGCGCGATGCGCGAGCTGACCCTGCGCGCGGTGATCCTGGGCGGGCTGATCACCTTGGTGTTCACCGCGGCCAACGTTTATCTCGGCCTCAAGGTCGGGTTGACGTTCGCGACCTCTATCCCCGCGGCTGTAATATCGATGGCGGTGCTGCGCTGGTTCAGCTCCTCGACCATCTTAGAAAACAACATCGTGCAGACGGTCGCTTCGGCGGCGGGGACGCTTGCGGCGATCTGCTTCGTTCTGCCCGGCCTGGTGATGATCGGCTGGTGGCAGGGTTTTCCGTATTGGACCACCGCGCTGATCACCGGTCTCGGCGGTGCACTCGGGGTGCTTTTCTCCGTGCCGCTGCGCCGCGCGCTTGTGACGGATTCGCCGCTTCCCTATCCCGAGGGGGTTGCTGCCGCCGAAGTGCTTCGCGTCGGCGAAAACAGCCGAGACGGCGCCGCGGAGAACGGCAACGGGCTGCTGGCGATCATGACCGGCTCGGTGCTCTCCGCGGGCTTTGCCCTGCTCACAGCCATGAAGCTCGCCGCCGCCGATGCAGCGGGGTTTTTTCGGATCGGATCGGGCGTGACGGGGATCAACCCCGGCTTCCAGTTCGCCTTGCTCGGTGTCGGTCACCTTGTCGGGATCTCAGTCGGCCTGGCGATGGCACTGGGTGCGTTTATCGCCTGGGGCGTTGCAGTGCCGGTTCTGAGTGCACTGACTCCCGCGGCGGCCGGCGTCAGCCTTGAGGATTGGGCGGGCGACGTCTGGGTCCACCAGGTGCGCTTCCTCGGCGCGGGCGTCATCGGGGTTGCGGCAATCTGGACTTTGCTGATCGTGCTCCGGCCGATCCTGCGCGGGCTAGCCTCCGCCATGGCGGCGTCGCGCAGCCGCCGCTCGGGAGGCGGCGGCGCGCTGCCGCTTCAGGAGCGGGACATTCCGATCGGGCTGGTGGCGCTCGGCATCCTGGCGTCGATGGTGCCGATCGGCTTGCTGCTGTGGAACGAATTGGGCGGCGCGGCGGGCTCCGACACGGCGCTGGTGATCGCCGGAAGCCTGGTCTTCATCCTTGTCGTGGGGGCCTTCATCGCAGCGGTGACGGGCTACATGGCCGGCCTGATCGGAGCGTCGAACAGCCCCGTGTCGGGCATCGGCATCCTTTCGATCCTCGGCTCGTCTCTGCTGCTTGCTGCGCTGCTGGGCAGCGGCGGGGATTCCAAGCCGCTCGTCGCTTACGCGCTGATCGTCACCGGCGTGGTGTTCGGCGTCGCGACCATTTCCAACGACAATCTCCAGGATCTGAAAACCGGACAACTGGTCGGCGCGACGCCGTGGCGGCAGCAGGTGGCCTTGCTGTTCGGCGTCGCATTCGGCGCGGCGGTGATCCCGCCGGTGCTCGATCTCCTGAACCAGGGCTATGGCTTCGCGGGCGTCGCCGGCGCCGGTCCGGAAGCGCTGCCGGCGCCGCAGGCGGCGTTGATCTCGACGCTGGCACAGGGTGTGCTCGGCGGCGACATGGACTGGACAATGATCGGCTGGGGCGTGCTGCTCGGCATCGGCCTGATCCTGCTCGACTGGGGGCTGGGCAAGGCCAAGCTGCTGCGCCTGCCGCCGCTCGCCGTGGGCATCGCTATCTACCTGCCGATGTCAGCGACGTTGATGGTGATCGTCGGCGCAATTGCAGGCTGGGTCTACGACAAAGGCGCGCCGCGCGCCCGCGATCCGGAAGGCTACCGCCGGATCGGCGTGCTTGCCGCGACCGGGCTGATCGTTGGCGAGAGCCTGTTCGGCGTGCTGCTCGCCGGGATCGTGGTTGCAACGTCCAACGCAACCCCGCTGGCGGTGGTCGGCGACGGCTTCCGTCCGGTGGCGGTCTGGGGCGGAGCGCTGCTGTTCGCCTTGCTCGCCTTGTGGCTCTACCGCCGGAGCGCCAAGTTGGCGTGAAGCAGGGGAGGGGTTCGGCCCCTCCCCAGAGCCTCAGCCGCGCGCTTTCGCTTCGAACCAGCGGGTGATGTCCGGGAGGCGGGTGGTGCGCACCCGCACCCGCTCGCGGATCGAGCCGATCGCCTGGTCGGCCGGGCGGCGCGATTCGGGTGTGAGGTAGCGGGTGGCGAAGGCCTCGATCCGCTCCACCATCGCCGGGTCGGACGAGCCTGCGCCGAGGCCCGCGATGTAGCGGGAGCGCGACGAGGTATCGACCAGGGCCTCGACCTTCTCGCGGTTGCGAAGCGCGAAGTCGAAGGCGAGATCGGGATGCCGGGCCGCGACGGCGCTGACGATGGCCGAGCTGGTGGTCGCACCCGGCTCGTCGGTGAGGGCGAGATCGAGCGCGCGCTGGGCAAGCGCCGGATCGCTCGACGCGCCGAGCAGGCGGTAGAGCGACGCCTTGACCAGCGGGTTGGTCTCGGCCTTGGCCTGGGCGCGGAGGCGGTCCCACTGGCCTGCGTCCATGTTCCGCGCGACGACCGACAGGATGGTGGTGCGAAGGCCGCCCGTCGTGGCGAGCGGGTCACCCGAGGCATAGAGCCGGTTCGCTTCGGCGACGACCTTTACGTCGCCCATCGCGCCCAAGGTGGCGATCAGGTCGGAGCGGAGCACGGGCACGGTCGGCGCTTCGCCGGCCTTTGGGGTCCAGCCGATCTTCGCCAGCATCGGCGACAGCTTTGCCGAGGCGTAGCGGGCGACGATCGCCTGACGCGCCGGGTCCCCGTCGTACATTCCGTGGATGGCGGAGAGGATGCCCGCGGCGCGGCTGATCACCTGCGTGTTGGCGTTGGCCGGCATTGCGTCGAGCAGGTCCAGGGCTTCGGCGGCCGATTGCTGGCCGGCAAGGCCGAGAGCCCAATTGTCCGCGAGCAGGCCGGACTGGTCGATTGGCTTGAGCTTGGCGTAGGAGGCGGTGAGCTTGTCGAGCATCGCGGGCGTGTAGAGCGTCCGGTAATAACCGGTCTGGCCGCTGTTCAGCAGCACGGGGCCGCAGCCGGGCAAAGTCAGGCTCGCCGCGCCGCCTTCCACAAGGCCGCGCACTTCGCTGCCGCCGACGGTGGAGGCGATCACCGGCACGCGCCAGGAGAGCGGCGCCTTGTCCGGCCGATCGCGGGTGAATTCGGACTGGCGGAGGCTGACGCGGGTGCGGCCGCCACTGCAGGTCGCGTCTTCCACCCGGATCAGCGGCACGCCCGGCTGAAGCGTGAAGTCATGCGCGATCGCCGTCACCGGCTTGCCCGCCGCCGATTCGATCTTCTGCCACAGCTGGTCGGTCTGCGTGTTGCCGAGGCGATAGGTGCGCATATAATCCTGCACGCCTTTCCGCCACGCATCCTCGCCGACATAATCCTCCATCATCGTGATCACCGCCTCGCCCTTCGAGTAGGTGATCGAATCGAAGGCCTGGCTGATCTGCTCGACCGTGGTCAGCCTCTGCACGATCGGGTGGGTGGTCGCCACCGCGTCCTGGCCGATGGCACCTTCGCGCGCGCCGACCAGGGCAAGCTCAGGCTCCCATTCCGGGTGGAGGTCGTTCATCGCCTTGCTGGCCATCCAGGAGGCGAAGCCTTCGTTCAGCCACAGATCGTCCCACCACGCCATGGTGACGAGATCGCCGAACCATTGGTGCGCCATTTCGTGCGCGGCGACTTCGAAGATGCGCTGGCGCGTCCCTTCGGTGGTGATCGCCGGATCGACGAGCAGGATGGATTCGAAGGAGAAGATCGCGCCCCAATTCTCCATCGCGCCGAAGAACTGGCTGCTGCCCGGACCGGCGACGTTATCGAGCTTGGGCAGCGGATAAGGCGTGCCGAAATAGTCGTTGTAAAAAGGCAGGATCTGCGCGGAGCTGTTCAGCGCCCAGCGGCCCTTTTCAGCATCGCCCGCCTTGGTGACGACGCCGATCTCCGTATTCGCCGCGGTGGTGGTGATGCGATCGAAATCGCCGACGCCGAGGAACAGGAGGTAGGATGACATGGCCGGCGTGGTGCGGAAGGTGACGGTCTTGGTGCCGTCGCCGCGCTGCTCGACGCCCGCCTGCGGCATGTTGGAGACGACGTCGTCCGCCTGCGGAACGGTGACGGTGAGGGTGTAGGGCGTGCGGAATTGCGGCTCGTCCCAGCCGGGGAAGAAGCGGCGGGCGTCCGGCGCTTCGAACTGGGTGTAGAGCGCGCGCTTCTTGCCGGTGGGCGAATCGTAATCGAGCGCGAACAGGCCGGCGGCCTGGGTGTTGATCTTGCCTGCGTAGTCGAAGCTCAGCCGGTAGCGGCCGGGCTGGAGCGCGCGGCCGAAGTGGACGGTGGCGGTCTGCTTGTCCGCATCCACCGAGATGCGCTTTGCGGCCATGGCGACCGGCGCCACGCGCCCGTCCGCCGAAAGCGTCGCAATGTTCGCATCCTTGAAAGTGAGGTCGGCGGCGTTGACCGTGATGCTGTCGGTGGCTTCGAGCACATCGATGTCGATCGTGCTGAGCGCGGTGAAGCGCAGGTTGGCGGCGTCGGGCGTCGCGGAAATCGTATATTGCAGCGGACGGGTGTGGGTCGGGAGCTGGGTCGGGATCTTGCGCGCGGCCTGGGCCGGGAGCGGCGTGTCGGCGGCGGCGGCGGGCGCGCTGTCGCGGGTGCTTGCGCAGGCGGTGAGTGCGGTAAGGGCGAGGAGCGAAGCGGCGAAGGAAAGGCGCATGCGGACGAGTCTCCGGATCGTGGGGCGCCCAAGGCCCTGCGCGGCGCCTAAGCCCTTGTCAAATCAGTAGCCGAAGAGCGGCGCGACCTTGTGGCCCTGGAGGACATGCGCTTTGAGCTCCTGCGGGCTCCAGAGGTGCTCCACGCCGGCTTCGGCCTGCTTCACCAGGGCGACGATCGCGGAATTGACCGGCGTCTTGCGGCCGACCGTGGCGCCGAGCTTCACCACTTCGCCGTTCAGCCAGTCGATCTCGGTACGGCGGCCAGCCATGAGGTCGTCTGCCATGGAGGACCGGGCGTGGCCGTCGATCTTCTGGATCTTCAGGAAGACGTTGTTGAACAGCAGGTTGGGCGCGGCGATTGCGTGGGGGAGGAGCTTGGGCGGAACCGGGCCGATCTGCGCCGGCTCGATCCCGGCGGCGGCAAGCACGTCGAGCGCTTCGACGATCGAGGCGGCAACGATGCGGCGGTAGTCGCGCTCCTTCAGCTGATCGAGCAGGGTCCGGCCGGAGAGCGCGTTGACGGCATTGTTGAGGTTGATGAGCAATTTGCCCCAGGCGAGGCCCGGCATGTTGGCGTGGAGCGTCAGTTTGGCCGGGCCGCCGCCGATCCGCTCGGCCAAAGCGCGGGTGGGCGGGAGGTCCGCCGCGGCAAGCTCGCCCGCCACGCCTTTGTGGAAGCGGCCGTTGCCGAGATAGGCGATGTTGAACGGCACCATCCCCTGCACTATCCCGAAGCCGCGCCGCCCCAGCGCCGTCTCCAGCACCTCCACGTTGCTGACGCCGTTCTGGAAGGAGACGACCAGCGCGCCCTTCTTAGCGTGGCGGCCGATCTGCTTCGCCGCTTCCGCCGTGTCCTGGCTTTTGACGCAGAGCGCGATGACGTCGGCCTTGCCGAGCGCCGCGGGCTTGGTGGTAAAATCCACCTCCGTCGCGCCGAGCTGCGCGCGCCAACCGCTGTGGTCGGTGAGGGTGAGGCCGTGCTCGGCGATTGCGATGCCGATCCGCTCGCGCCCGATCAGCGTGACCGGAACTCCCGACGCCGCCCAGGCGCCGCCGATGAAGCAGCCGACCGAGCCGGCGCCAAGGACGGCGACCTTCACCTCAGCCGCGCCCACGATAGCCGGGGACGTCCTGCCCGGGGACCCAGAGGCCCGCCGGCGGCTCGCCGGTCTGGAAGAAGACGTCGATCGGGATGCCGCCGCGCGGATACCAATAGCCGCCGATGCGAAGCCAAAGCGGCTTCATCTCATCGGCAAGCCGCTCGCCGATGCCGACGGTGACGTCTTCGTGGAAGCCGCAATGGTTGCGAAAGGCGCCGAGGAACAGCTTCAGCGACTTCGATTCAACGATGGTTTCGCCGGGCGCGTAATCGATAACGATGTGCGCGAAATCGGGCTGGCCGGTCACCGGGCAGAGCGAGGTGAATTCGGGCGCGGTGAAGCGAATGAGATAGGGGCGGCCGGGGCGCGGGTTCGGCACGTAGTCGAGCTGTGCCTCTTCAGGCGACGCGGGAAGGGCCGATGCGCGGCCGAGATGGGTAAGGTCCATGGCGCCGCTCTCTATCCGCTGCGGCGGCGTTGCGAAAGCGTCTGCCGCTTTGCCGGGGGCGCGCGGCGTGGCATAGCTCGGTGCCATGATCAGGCTCCTCCTTGCGCTTTCCGCCGCCGCGCTTTCCGCGCCCGCTTTCGCCCAAGCCGCTCCGGCCGCCGAGAAAAAGGATGCGGACGCGGCCATTCCGCCGCCGACCGTTTCGGTCACCCGGCACAGCGGCACCTTCGGCGGCACGCGGGTGTCGTTCACCGCCACAGCGAGCGAGACCTACCTGAAAGGCGAGGATGGGACGCCCAAAGCGAGCATCTATTCGACCTCCTACGTCAAGGAACCGCGCGATCCGAACCGGCCGGTGACCTTCCTGTTCAACGGCGGGCCGGGCTCCGGATCGGTGTGGCTGCACATGGGAGCCTTTGGGCCGAAGCGGGTGGCGATCCCGTCCGACGCGCGCGACGACGGCGCGCCGCCTTTCCCGATCGTCGACAATCCCGACAGCCTGCTCGACGTCACCGACATCGTCTTCATCGATCCGGTCGGCACCGGCTTCTCCCACGCGCTCGGCAAGACCGATCCGAAGGAGTATTGGGGCGTTACCGCCGACGCGAAATCGGTGGCCGAGTTCATCCGGCTTTGGCTCAACGACAACGGGCGGTGGAACAGCCCCAAATTCCTCGGCGGCGAAAGCTACGGCACGACGCGCTCGGCGGCGGTGGTCAACGAGCTGGAGGGCCGGTTCAACGACGTGTCGCTGAACGGCGTGATCCTGATCTCCACGATCCTCGATTTCGGCGCACAGGCCAACGTGGCGGGCAATGAAATGCCCTACGTCCTCTTCCTGCCGTCGATGGCGGCGGCGGCGCATCACCACGGCAAGGCCCCTGCGGATGCGGGCAGCGTCGAAAGCTTCGTCGACGAAGCGAGGCGCTTCGCGATCGGCGACTATGCCTCCGCGTTGCTCCAGGGCCAGGCGCTGAAGGGCGACCGTCGTGCCGACATCCGCCGCCGGCTGGCGCGCTTCACCGGCCTCTCCGAGCAATTTTTGGAAGAAGCCGATCTGCGCGTCAGCGACAGCCGCTTCTACAAGGAATTGCTGCGCGACCGCGGCCTCACCATCGGCCGCCTCGACGCGCGCTATACCGGCCGCGACTTCGACAATGCGGGTGAGGAGCCGGACAACGATCCCAGCTTCTACGGCATCGACGCCGGCTACACCGCCGCGATCAACAGCTGGGTGCGCGACGGGCTGAAGTTCCGAAGCGACCGGAGCTACACCACCATCGGCCCGGTCGGCGACTGGAACTGGGATTTGGGCGGCGGCGAGGCGAAATATTACAAGAATGTCGCGCCGTATCTCGGCCGCGCGCTGCGGGAGAATAGCGGGCTCAGGATCTTCGTGGGCCAGGGCTATTACGATTTCGCGACGCCCTTTTTCGGCGCGGAATACGCCCTGTCGCGCACCGGAATTCCCGCGGACCGCGTGCAGTTCAGCTACTACGGCTCCGGCCACATGATGTACGTCCGCGACGACGACCGCGCCAAGCTGAGCCGCGACATCCGGGAGTTCATCGGCAAGCGGTAGCTGGACATCGCGTGAGGGGCGCGACAAGGAACGGGGACACGCTGCCTGTTCGGGAGTTCGCCATGCGTTTGTCTCTCCTCGCTTTGCCTCTCCTCCTCGCCGCCTGCGCGACGGTGCCGGGGGCGCCTTCCCAGGCCGAGAGGGCGGAGCGTTGGTGGGGGGATGTGTCCGTCCTCGCCGACGATGGGATGGAGGGGCGGCTGACCGGCACGCCCGGCTACCAGCGCGCGGCGGATTATGTGGTGGCGCAGGCGCGGGCGATCGGGTTGCAGCCGGCGGGGGACGACGGCGGGTTCTTCCAGCGGATCGCGTTCGAGGAACAGTTCGTCGACCACAGCAAGTCCGAAGCGTCGCTGGTCGTTGGTGGCCGCGAGAGTCGGCTCGAACTGCCCGGCGATCTGGTGGTCGGCCGCGGCGGCGGGCGGGTGCCGGAGCGGGTGGACGCGCCGCTCGTGTTCATTGGCTACGGCCTGCACATCCCCGAAGCGGGGCATGACGATCTCGCCGGCGTCGATCTCAAGGGCAAGATCGCGGTGGTGGTGAGCGGCGGGCCGGAGACCATCTCCGGCGCCTTGAAAGCCCATGCCCGCCGCGACCGCACGCGCATTCTTGCCGAGCGCGGCGCGGTGGGCCTGCTGTCGCTGACGACGCTGAAGGCGGTCGAGACGCCTTGGTCGCGGTCGATGGCGCAGGTGGGCCAAGGCGGCATGTATTTTGCCGACGCTTCGCTGCGGGACGTGAAGACGCCGTTCGTGTCGTTGAGCTTCAACCCGGAGACCACGCAGAAGCTGTTCGCCGCCGCCAATGTGAGCTTCGCCGATCTTTCCGCCGCCGCCGATGCGTCGCGGCCGCTTCCCAAGGTGGCGTTCAACGCGAGCCTGCGCGGCAGCTTCAGCTCCTCTCAGCGGCAGGTCGTCTCCAGCAACGTGGTCGCGCGGCTGCCCGGCGGCGATGCCGGTCTGAGCGGCGAGCATGTGGTTTTCTCCGCCCATCTCGACCATCTCGGCCTTTCGACGCCGATCGAGCGCGACGGCCTCTACAACGGCGCCATGGACAATGCGGCGGGCGCGGCGGGGCTGCTCGACATTGCGCGCAGCTTCAAGGCGCGGGCTGCGAAGCCGAAGCGGTCGATGCTGTTCGTGTGGGTAACGGCGGAGGAGAAGGGCCTGCTCGGCTCGCGCTATTTCTCGCTGCGCCCGACCGTGCCGAAGCGGTCGATCGTCGCCGATCTGAACTTCGACATGGCGCTGCCGATCTTTCCGCTGAGAAGCGTGATCGCGCTGGGGGCCGAGGAAAGCAGCCTTGGCGAGATTGCTGGCGAAGTCGGCCGCGCGCAGGGGCTGCCGCTGGTGCCCGACCCTTGGCCGGACCGGAACAGCTTCGTGCGCTCCGACCAGTACAGCTTCATCCGCGAGGGCGTGCCGTCGCTGGCGTTCAAGTTCGGGTTCGCCAGGGACACGCCGGAAGCGGAGATCGAGCGGCAGTGGCGCTCGACGCGCTACCATGCGCCGTCGGACGACCTGTCGCAGCCCGTCGAGAAACTGGACGCGGTGCGGCTTCACGATTTCGTGGCGGAATTGGGCTGGCGGGTGGCGAATGCGCCGGAGCGGCCGAAGTGGGATGATCGCAGCTTCTTCCGCCGCTTCGCGCAGGATTGAGCGGTGGATGCTCTTGTCTCCACCGAATGGCTTGCCGGCGAACTCGGCGCGCCGGACCTCACGGTGATCGACGCGAGCTTCTTTCTGCCCACCGACCCGCGCGACGCACGAGCCGAGTTCGAGGTGGAGCATATCCCCGGCGCGGTGTTCATGGATCTGGACGCAGTCGCCGATCCCGCCCATCCGGCGCCGCATATGGTGCCGCCCGAGCATATCTTTGCGAGCCGGATGCAGGCGTTGGGCTTAAGCGATGGGCAGCGGTTCGTGGTCTACGACAACAGCCCCCTGCACAGCGCGGCGCGGGGGTGGTGGATGCTGCGGAGCTTCGGCGCGCGCCACGTGGCGGTGCTCGACGGCGGGCTGGCGAAGTGGAAGGCGGAGGGGCGGCCGGTGGAGAGCGGTACGCCGCAGGTTCGGCACGGCCACTTCACGCCGCGGTTCGACCGGGACGCGGTGGTGGACAAAGAGCGGGTGCTTGGGCTGGTGGGCTCGGACAGCCACCAGATCGTCGACGCACGGGGCGCGGCGCGGTTTGCCGGGACGGAAGCGGAGCCTCGGCCCGGCATGGCGGCCGGGCACATCCCAAGCTCCCGTAACCTG
Source organism: Allosphingosinicella sp. (assembly GCA_036386995.1). Taxonomy (GTDB): domain Bacteria; phylum Pseudomonadota; class Alphaproteobacteria; order Sphingomonadales; family Sphingomonadaceae; genus Allosphingosinicella. The sequence continues at coordinate 15,683 of DASVUO010000171.1, forward strand.
CCGCAGGGGAGCCTGTTCAACGCGGACAACACAATGAAGCGGGGCGAGGAAGTGCGCGCCGCTTTTGCGCAGGCGGGCGTGGATCTCGAGAAGCCGCTGGTCGCGACGTGCGGCTCGGGAATCAGCGCCTGCGTGCTGCTGCTCGGCGCGCATCTGCTGGGGAAGGGCGACGTGCAACTCTACGACGGCAGCTGGTCCGAATGGGGCGCCGATCCCTCAACGCCCAAGGCGACGGGGGCGGCATGAAGAGCGGAGGCGGCGGCCGGCGCGATACGCGGATCGTGCAAAGCGGTCGGCGGCCGGAGTGGACGGGAGGGATCGTCAACCCGGCGGTGTGGCGCGCCTCCACCGTATTGTTCGACAATGTCGCTGCGATGAAGGCTGCCAATCCGCCGAAGCCGGGCACGCTTCACTACGGCCGCAACGGCACGCCGACCCATTGGGCGCTCGGCGAGGCGCTGACGGAGCTGGAGCCCGGCGCGGCGGGGACGAAGCTGTTCCCCTCCGGCGCGGCGGCGGTGGCGATGGCCCTCATGGCGGTGCTGAAGCCCGGCGACGAACTGCTGATGGTGGACAGCGCCTATGCGCCGACGCGGATCTTCTGCGACGAAGTGCTGGCGCCGTTCGGCGTCACCACGCGCTATTACGACCCGCTGATCGGGCGCGGCATCGAGGCGCTGATCGGCGACAAGACGCGCGCGGTGTTCCTGGAAAGCCCCGGCTCGCTGACCTTCGAGGTGCAGGACGTGCCGGGCATTTGCGGGGTGGCGAAGGCGCGCGGGCTGGTGACGCTGATCGATAATACATGGGCGACGCCCGTGCTGTTCCCGGCGCTGCAGGCGGGGGTGGATTTCTCGATCCTGGCCTGCACCAAATATATCGGCGGCCATGCCGACGTGATGCTCGGCTCGGTGACTACGACCGAGGAATGGCTCGGGCGATTGGAGCGGCGGAGCCGGGCATTCGGGCAGACGGCGTCGGCGGACGATTGCTGGCTTGCGCTGCGCGGACTGCGGACGCTTGGGCTCCGGCTGAAGCAGCATGGCGAGAGCGCGCTCAAGGTTGCGCACTGGCTTCAAGACCAACCGCAGGTGGCACGGGTGCTTCATCCGGCGCTGGCGTCCTGCCCCGGGCACGAGCATTGGGCGCGCGACTTCCATGGCGGGTCGGGGCTGTTCGCGTTCGTGCTCAACGGCGGGGATGATGCGCACCGCGCTGCGTTGATCGACGGGCTCCGCCACTTCGGCATCGGCTATAGCTGGGGCGGGTTCGAGAGCCTGGCCTTGCCAGTCGACCCGGAGCGGATTCGAACGGCGGCGCGTTGGGAGGCGGAAGGACCGCTGGTGCGGCTTCATATCGGCCTGGAAGACGTGGACGATTTGATCGAGGATCTGACGCAAGGGCTCTCGCGCTACGGAGCGGGGGCTTGAAGGGTCTCATCGAAGGCCTCGGCGTCACCTGGCCGACCTATGCCGACTGGGCGTCGGCGGGCGTGGCGCTGCTGACCTGCGCGGCGGCGTTCGGGATCGCCTGGCTCGCGTCGCGCTGGGCGGGGCCCAAGCTGACCGGTTTCTGGGAGCATCGCGCGGGCACCCGGGGCGAGGGCCTGGCGCCGCGGATGAATGGGCTAACCCGCTACCTCGTTGTGGCGCTGATTACGGCCGTGGTGCTCAACGTCGACGCGTGGCGGCCGCTCGGTGCGATCGTGCTCGGCCTCGTGCTCGCCGCCTCGACCGCCTTGCTGGTCACGGGGCTGGTGCGCGGCGTGCAGACGCCACGCTGGGCGGCGGCCTTGCTTGGCGGCGCGGCGTTCGTCGGCCTGCTTGCGCGGTCGGTGGGTGGGCTCAAGCCGATCACCGACACCATGGACCGGGTGGGCTTCGACGCCGGCGCAACGCGCGTGTCCTTGCTCACCATCTTCCAGTTCCTGCTCACCGCCGTCGCCCTCTACGCCGTGGTGAAGCTCCTGAACCGGGTGGTCTCCCACTCGATCCGTCGCGCGTCCGGCCTCGATCCCACCCAGAAGCTCCTTGCCCAGAAGCTTGCGGCGATCGCGATCATCGTTGCGGCATTCTTTATCGGCATCGACTTCCTCGGCATCGACCTGACGGCGCTTGCCGTTTTCTCCGGCGCCTTCGGTCTCGCGGTCGGCTTTGGCCTCCAGAAGACGTTCGGCAATCTGATCGCGGGAATCATTCTGCTGATGGACCGGTCGATCAAGCCAGGCGACGTGATCGTGGTCGGCGACAGCTTCGGCCATGTCTCTAAGATCGGTGTGCGCGCGGTCTCCATCGTCACCCGCGATGGCAAGGAGCATCTGATTCCGAACGAGAATCTGATGACGCAGGAAGTTGAGAATTGGTCTTATTCCAGCCGGGACGTCAGGGTGCATATCCCCGTCGGGGTTGCCTATAGCTGCGACCTCGCGCTTGCCCAGAAACTGATGATCGAAGCGGCCAAGGTGTCGCCCCGCGTTCTTCAGGCACCCGAGCCGCGGGTGTGGCTCCGCGCGTTCGGCGAAAGCTCGGTGGACCACGAAATCCTGGTGTGGATCGCCGATCCGGAAGCGGGCGTCGGCAACGTCCAGTCCGAAATCCTCAACCACCTGTGGGTGTCGTTCAAGGAACATGGGATCGAGCTGCCCTTCCCGCAGCGCGACATTCGCATCAAGGAATGGCCCGAGCCGCCGAAGGTTTAGGCGGCGACGATCTCGCGCAGGGTGCCGAGCGCCTTGCGCAGCTCCTCGGCGAGGCGGCCTGCCGCCGGCTTCACCGGCCAGCCACGCTCTTCCAGTGTGACCAGGGCTTCGAGCCCGGCGGCGGCCCAGCGCGCGGTGTGCGCCGCCTCTTGGTCGAAGCGACGCTGTACGATTGGCGCCGCCGCTTCATAGGCCGCGCTGACCCGCGCCGCTTCGTCTAAAGCGGCGGCGTCGGGGGTGAGGGTGGCGCCGGCAAGCTCCTCTACCAGCGCAAGCACCTGGCGAAGCTGCGCGATCTCGCCGCCCGCATCGGCGGTGCCGAAGGCAAAGGGTGCGTTCTGGCGGCTCATTGCCGTCTCCCTACGCCGCGCCCGCCTAAGGAAGGCTAAACGCCCCGCTTGCCCGAATCCGAAAAGCGGTTCAGTTTCGTGGCCGGAGGGGACCGATGTCGTTTTTGAACGAGGCTGCCGCGGCGGCGGGCGACAAGGAGCCGCGCACCGAGCGTGGCCGAAAGACGCTGCGCAAGCTCATCGAAGCGGCGGCGGGGGAGTTCGGCGACCGCGGCTACCATGACGCGGCGATCACCGGCATCACCCAGCGCGCCGGCGTCGCGCTCGGCACGTTCTACACCTATTTCGGCTCAAAGGAGGAAGTGTTCCGGGCGCTGGTCCGCGAGATGAGCCGCGCCACACGCGCCCATGTCGCTGAAGCGGTCAAGAACGCGCCGGACCGCCTGGCGGCGGAGCGGCTCGGGCTGGAGGCCTTCATCGCCTTCGTTCGCCAGCACCCGGAACTTTACCGGATCATCGAGGAAGCGCAGTTCGTCGCCGAGGACGCCTATCGCGAACATTATCTGACCTTCGCCGACGCCTATCGCCGCAACCTTTCCGGCGCGCGGGGGCGGGGGGAAATTACCAACGGGCCGGACGAGCCGCGTGCCTGGGCGCTGATCGGGATGAGCGTGTTCCTCGGCATGCGCTACGGCATCTGGGACAAGGATCTGTCGCCGGCCGAAGTCGCGGACATCGCGATTACCCTGGTCTCCGAAGGGCTGAGGAAGCGCGAAGCATGATCGCCGATCTGCCCGATCTGCTTGCCAAGCGGGCGCTGCTGTCGCCGGACGCGGTGGCGCTGGAGGACGCTTCGAGCGGGCGGGTGCTGACCTATGCCGAGCTCAACCGGCGGGCGGGGCAGGCGGCGGCTTTGCTGGTTGCGGAAGGGGTAAGCGAAGGCGACCGGGTGGGCACATTGTGCCGCAACCGGGTGGAGTTCTTCGAACTGCTCTTCGCCTGCGCCAGGCTCGGCGCGATCCTGGTGCCGCTCAACTGGCGGATGCCGGCGGGGGAGCTCGACCGGATGGTCGCCGACTGCACCCCTAGCCTGCTGTTCTACGGCACGGAGGACGAGGCCTGCGTCGCCGCGCTTGCCGCACCGCCGCCCGCAGTAGCTCTGGACGGGGACTACCAAGCGCGGGTTGCCGCTGCGCCGCCGCTGGCGGGGCGGGAGACCTGGCCGTCCGCCGGCATCTGGTATTTGCTCTACACGTCGGGCACGACGGGGGCAGCGAAGGGGGTGGTCTACACCTTCGGAATGGCGGTCGCGAACCTGGTCAACATCGGCTCGGCGATCAGGCTGGTGGCAAGCGACACCACCGCCAATTTCCTGCCGCTGTTCCACACCGCCGGCATCAACCTCCACACCCTGCCGACCCTGCTGACGGGCGGGCGGGTGGTGGTGCTTCCGGGCTTCGACCCTGACGCGGTGGTGGCGCTGTTGGAGGCGCGGCGGCTCGACACCTTTTTCGCGGTGCCTACCGTGTACCAGGCGCTGGTCGAGCATCCGCGCTTCGCCGCGGCGCCGCTTGGCCATGTCCGCCACTGGGGCTGCGGCGGGGCGCCGTTGCCCGACGCCCTTGCCGCGCGCTGCCGCGACATCGGCATCCGCGTCTGCCACGGAATGGGCATGACCGAGACTGGGCCGACCGCTTTCCTCACCGCGCCTGCGGACGCGTGGGACCGGATCGGAAGCGTCGGCAAGCCGCAGCTGCTGGTCCGCGCGCGGATCGTCGACGGGCAGGGGCGGGAGGTGGCGGACGGCGAAGTCGGCGACCTCCACTTCGCCGGGCCGGCGGTGACGCCCGGTTACTGGAACAACCCGGAGGCGACCTGCGCCGCTTTCACCGACGACGGCTGGCTGCGTTCCGGCGACCTTGCCCGGCGCGATTCCGACGGCTTCTTCTTCATCGCCGGCCGGCGCAAAGAGATGTTCATTTCGGGCGGCGAGAATGTGTTTCCAATCGAGGTGGAGAATGTGCTTTCCGCCCACCCTTCCGTCAGCGCCGCCGCCGTTGTGCCGGCACCGCACCCGCGCTGGGGCGAGGTCGGCCGCGCGTTTATTCAACTTGCGGTGGGGGTAAACCAACCGGCGGAGGACGAACTCGAAGCCTTCTGCCGCACCCGGCTTGCGCCCTACAAGGTGCCCAAGAGCTTCGAATTCGTCCCCGATTTCCCGCGCACCGCGGCCGGCAAGGTGCAAAAGCACCTGCTCCGTTAGCGCGGCTTCATCATCCCCTTGCGCGCCGCCGTCCAGAAGATGGCGCCGAGGTGCAGCAATGCGAGGCCCGCGATCAGGCCGAGTGGTGTCGCCCAGCGAACGAAGCCGAGGTGGGCGAGCAGCGCCCAGGCGCTGAGGCCCGCAAGCGCGAGGTTCAGGGTCAAGGCCGAGGACTCGAGGCTCACCTGCCGCATCAGCTCGTCGGCGCGGCGGCGGGTGGCACGCGCGATTGCGACGCCGCCGATCAGGCAGGCTCCGGCCGCCACCGCCCAAATGGTGAGGTCGCCGCCTTTCTCCACCGGAGCGAGCGCGAGGAGGAGGAGAAAGGCGCCCATCAGGATGCAGGAAATGGCGCTCGGCCCGAGGCTGGCGCGTTGCTCGCGAAGCTCCTCGGCATCCTCCACGTTGAGGAACACGGCGCCCTGCCGTGGTGCAAGCGCGCCGACGCCGACGCCCAAGCCCATCACGAAGTAGATCAGCCCGGCAACGATCGCGATCGCGACGCCCGGATCGCCGGAGTCGAGCCGCGATTTGCCGACGAATTCCATAAAGGCGATCGTGGAGAGCGCCCCCGCCGCCGCCCCGATCAGGAGCTTCAGCGCCTGCCGCCCCTTGCCTTGCTTGTTCGCTGTTGCCGTCATTCCTCTTCCCCCGCAGTCCAATGGTCGATGAAGAGCTGGTCCACCGCCACGCCGAACAATTTCGACATGCGCAGGGCCAGCGGGAGGCTCGGATCGTATTTGTCGGTTTCCACCGCGTTGATCGTCTGCCGCGACACGCCGAGGCGCTGGGCCAAGGTCCCCTGGCTCCACCCCTGCGCTTCGCGCCACTGCTTGACCCGATTCTCCATGCGGCGGTGATGCTGTAAAGAGTTCTTGACTGTCAAGAGCTCTTTACAGGCCTTGGGGCGCGGCCTGGAAAGCGCTTGCGAATCAAGAAGAGCCTCTCTAGGGCGCGTTCTACTGTATTATCACGGTGTAACAACATGCCTGCCACCACCACCGCGGTTGCGCCGCTTTCCGCGGCCCGCGACGCCGATGCGCTCACCGCCGATCTCTGCGCCGCCTTGCTGACTCCGGGCGACGCGGGGGAGATGCGCACATTGCTCACCGACCTCTGCACGCCGGCCGAAATCCGCACCATGGCGGAGCGCTGGCACGTCGCGCGTCTGCTCGATGGGAGCGACATGTCCTACCGCGACATTCACGACGCGACGGGGGTGAGCACCACCACCATCGTCCGGGTGGCGCGTTTCCTGCGGCAGGAGCCGCACCAGGGCTACCGCCGCGCCATCGATGCCTTGGGAGCAGACAATGCTGGTTGACGACACGCGGCTGCACATCGCCATCCAGAAATCGGGGCGCCTGTCCGAGATGAGCCGCGGGCTGCTGCGCGACGCGGGCCTGCGCATCCAGAACGGCAAGAACGAGCTCACCGCGCGGGTGGAGAATTTCCCGGCAGACCTGATGTTCGTTCGCGACGATGACATCCCCACTTTCGTCAGCGACGGGGTATGCGAATACGGTATTGTCGGAGAGAATGTGCTTCAGGAGTTCGCGCTCGGCGAAGCGGCACCGCGTTTCGAGGTGCTGGCGAAGCTCGGCTTTGGCCGCTGTACGCTGAAGCTCGCCGCGCCCGAGGCGACAGTTTACGAAGGGCCGCAGTCCCTGCAAGGCGCACGCATCGCAACCTCCTATCCCTGCATCGTGCAGAGCTTCCTCGACAGCCACGGCGTCACCGCAACCGTGGTGAAGATGAACGGCGCGGTGGAGCTTGCGCCCCGGCTTCAGATCGCTGCCTTTATCTGCGACCTCGTCTCCACCGGCGCGACTTTGGAGGCCAACGGGCTTCGCGCGGTGGAGGAAGTGTATAGCAGCGAGGCGGTGCTGATCCGCACCGCCAAGCCGATCACCCCCGCCAAGCTGGAGCAGGGCGACCAGCTCCAGAGCCGAATCGAAGGCGTGCTCGCCACCAAGGAATCGAAGTACATCATGCTCAACGCGCCCGGCGAGGCGCTTCGCCAGATCACCGCCATCTTGCCGGGGGCGGAGGCGCCGACCATCCTGCCTTTGCACGGCCGGGCGGGACATTTCGCCGTCCACGCCGTTTGTCAGGAATCGGTCTTCTGGGAGACCTTGCAGAAATTGAAGGCGGCGGGCGCTTCGGCGATCCTCGTTCTTCCAATCGAAAAGATGATGATGTGAAGCGGCTCAACTGGACCAGCCTCGGCGAGGATGCGCGCCGCGCGGCGCTTGCGCGGCCGGAGCAGCGCCGCGACGCAGGCCTACAGGCGTCGGTGCGCGCCATCGTCGAGGACGTGCGCGAGCGCGGCTGGGCGGGGCTTGCGGCGCAGGCGCTGCGCATCGACGACGCATTGCCGCGCCGGATCCCGGTCGCCGAAGCGGCGGCGCGGGCGCGGGCGAAGCTGACCGGGGAAGAGGTGGCGGCGATGGAGCTTGCCGCGCGCAACATCCGCGCGTTTCACGAGAATAGCCTGCCCGCCGAGCACCAGGTCGAGACCATGCCGGGGCTGGTGGTGCGCAAGGTGTGGCGGGCGATCGACCGCGTCGGCCTGTACATTCCGGGGGGCAAGACGCCGCTCTTTTCGACGCTCCTCATGCTCGCGCTTCCGGCGCAGGCGGCGGGGGTGGGGGCGCTGGTGGTCGTGACTCCGCCCGATCACCGCGACGGCGGGCTCGATCCGGTGCTCGCGCTTGCGGCCGAGTTGTGCGGGATCGAGGCGATCTGGACGGCGGGCGGCGCGCAGGCGATCGCCGCTTTGGCCTTCGGTGCGGGGGAGTTGCCGCGGGTCGACAAGATTTGCGGGCCGGGCAACGCCTGGGTCGCGGAAGCGAAGACTTTGGTGGCCTCCATGTCCGGCGGCCCGGCGGTAGACATGCCGGCAGGTCCGAG
>DASVUO010000172.1:0-2079 GCA_036386995.1 Allosphingosinicella sp.
CGCTTCCGTCGCGCCTCGGCAGAAGATTATCTCGCGCGGTTCGGCGGCATTGAGCAGTTGGGCAACGCTCGCGCGCGTCCCCTCGAACGATTTCGTCGCCTCATGGCTGAGCGTGTGCCCCTCCTCGACCCGGGCATATTCGTGCCGGTAGATCTGGTCGATGCGCTCGATCATCGCGCGCGGCTTCTGGCTCGTTGCGGCGTTATCGAGATAGACAAGCGGCTTGCCGCGGACCGTCCGGGCAAGGATCGGGAATTCGGCGCGAATGGCAGCCACGTTCAACCTTCCGATCTTCACTTTTGCTTCTCCAGCTCCAGCAGGTGCAACGACAACGGCCCTGGGGCCGGCGCACAAACAACTTTGCGGCGCTGCCGCTGTTCCGCCGGGAGCGGCCAAAGCAAGACGGCATCCTCACGGGGGCTCGCCACCAAGCCGATATGTGCGGATCCATGAAGTGTGGGGGTAATGATCGGCTAATAACCGAACTGGAGGTGCTCCGACGGGCGCGCAGCTCAAGCCGGCAGCACGAAAGGCGCGTTAGGCACGGGAATAGGGATATCGGGCACGCGCGTCGTGGGCGCGGCAGGCGCCATTCACATTCGTGTGCTATAGCGAAGAAATCGCCGACCGAGTTCGCTGGCATCGGCGCCTGAGAGACCCCGTGCTCCCGCCGCCGAAGGGAGTCGCGCCATGCCTCGTTTTTTCATGCACCTGAGAGATGGCACCGATGAGGTTCTGGACCCGGACGGTGTTGAGATGCCCGCAGAGGCCGTCTCTGGCTATACACTGGCCACCGCTCGCGATTGCATGGCCAATGATATCAGAACCGGGACGGTCTCGCTGAAGCACCGGATCGATGTACACGATGAGGGTGGTCAGCTGGTGCACTCTCTCGCGTTCACCGATGCTGTCTTATTCGTCCGAGTTGATTAGAAGTACGCACAAAGCCCCTGGTACCGCGCGTTGGCACCCGCCGTTGTTGTCTAGGGTTCCGGCTTCCGATGCACCTCTCGTCGCGAAGCTTCATGCCGCTCCGACCCTGGAGGACCATTCGCGCTGACATAATGCTCCCGGCCCGCCTCCGTGGCAGGAGCACGCTCGTTTACAGATGGCCCCGCGCGGGCGTCCGCCCGATCTCCGTTCGGAAGTGTGTCCGTCTGCTCCCCAGTTGACGAGTGGGGCGCTTCACTGGAGCCCATAGCGCGGCTTTTGGGTTTTGCATCGCCGGTGGTCGCACCGCGAGGATCGCCGCCACGCGTGCCTGGTAGTTGATCAAGCGGCTTCCAGTCGTTGCTTTCTTGGGCTGACATCGGACACTCCCTTGCTACCTCCGTCCAATAAACGGGGAAAGTCGAGGTTCCATGCCGATGGAATACCACGCCTTGCGCTCCGAAACGGCGCGCAAACGCGAGGTGGTTAGGCCGCCTGATCGAGGTGGAGATAAAGCTCACTGAAGCCAGCAGCATCACGCAGGCGCTCCCAGTTGGGAATGGAGACCGAGCGACCGCTACGCACAATGAGGCCAGCCTCTTCAAGTGCTTTCAAGGTGCGATTCACGTGCACCGACGTCAGCCCGGTGCAGTCGGCAAGCTGCTCCTGTGTCATTGGCAAAGTGTAGCCGTTTTCGTCCCCAAGCCCCGCCAATTCCAGGCGCTTCGCAAACTCGCAAAGGAGGTGCGCTATCCTTTCCTTGGAGTCGCGTCTGCCAACGTTGAGAAGCCACTCGCGAAAAATAGACCCATCAATAAGCGTATCAACCCACAGGGCATGAGCAACCCGGCCGTGCGCGTCGATCAGCGCCCTCAGGGCCCTTCGCGGAATAGCTGCAACCTCGCAGCGGGTAAGCGCCTGTAGATTATGGTCCGCGACATTGAGCAAAGCGCCTTCAAGATCTACGAAGTCACCCGGAACGTGAACGCTAAGGATTTGCCGATCCCCACTGACGGCTAGTTTCTGCCGGTATGCAAAGCCCTCAAGAAGGAGGGTGCTTTCTTCCGTCGGCCCGCCCTCGCGAACGAGGTAGCTGCTGGGCTCAAAGGTCTTTATTCGGAAAGGCAGCGACAACAGCGCCTCGCGATC
>DASVUO010000173.1:0-4855 GCA_036386995.1 Allosphingosinicella sp.
CGGGCTTCAATTTGCGCGCCTCGGCATTGGTGATCATGCCCTGGTCGATCATCGCAGCGATCACCAGCCGCCCGCGCTCGCGGGCCTGCTTGTAGTTCTTGGTGGGCGCGAGGCGCGACGGCGCCTTGACCATTCCGGCCAGCATCGCCGCCTGGGCGACATTGAGCTTCTCCGGCGGCACGCTGAAATAGTGATGCGATGCGGCGCGCAGGCCGTAGACGTTGTGGCCGAGATAGACGTTCGACAGGTAGCGCTCGAGGATCTGCTCCTTGTCGAGCCACGCCTCCAGCCAGAACGCGATCAGCATTTCTTGGCCCTTGCGGGTCATGGTGCGCTCGCTGGACAGGAAGGAGATTTTGGCGAGCTGCTGCGTAATCGTGCTGCCGCCTTCGGCCACGCCGCCGGCGCCGAGGTTGCGCCAGGCGGCGCGGGCAATGCCGCGGGGCGAGATGCCGAGGTGGCTGTTGAAGCGCTTGTCCTCGATCGCGATGAAGGCGCCCGGGACGTGCTTCGGCAGATCGGCGATGCGCACCGGCGCGCGGATGTCGGCGCCGCGCCGGGCGATCGGCTCCCCTTCGGCGGAGACGAGGGTCAGGCTGGGCGCCGCGATCGGCTGCAGCGACTTGGACAGGGGCGCAGTCACCGCCAGCCAGGCGATGATCAGCATCAGAAGGGCGATGAAGGCGAGCGCGATCCGGCGCCAGCCCCAGCGCAGGGGATTGTACCAAGCACGGCGGCGCGGCTGTTCCGGCGGCTGCTGCTGGGGCGGGAAGGCTCCGGAGCCGCCGAAACCGGACGGCGGCTGTTGCCACTGGGCAGACTGGTCCAAACGCATCCCCTCTCTCTAGCCGCGAAAACGTCGTTGGGGAAATCGGGTTGCGCTCAATGCGCCGAGCCGTTGAACAAGCGTCCGGGCGTCACCCGCTCCGGCGGCGCACCGAGCTCCGCCAGCCCCTCCGGCCAGGCGCCGCCGGTGGCCAGCGCTTCCACAACCGCCGACATCGCCGGCGCGGTTTGCAGCCCGTAGCCGCCCTGACCGACCAGCCAGAAGAAGCCGGGCGCCTCCCCGTCGAAGCCTGCGGTCGGCACCCGATCGGCGACGAAGCTCCGCAGCCCGGCCCAGCGATGCGCGACGCGGGTGACCGAGAGGGTGGTGTATTGTTCGAGCTGGTAGGCGGCGAGGGCGACGTCATACTCCTCCGGCTGGGCGTCGCAGGCGATGTCCTCCACTTCGTCCACCGGGGAGACCAGCAGCTGACCTGATTCAGGCAGCATGTAGAAATCGCCCGCCGCGCTGTGCACGAAGGGCCAAGCGGCGAAATCCACGTCGGTCGGTGGATCGACCACGATTATCGTCCGCCGCTTCGGCTCCAGCCCGATCGGCCGGACGCCGGCGAGCTTCGCCACCCCGTCCGCCCAGGCGCCCGCCGCGTTGATCAGCACCGGCGCCGACCAGGATGCGCCGTCCTCCGCCTCAACCGTCCAGCGCCCGCCATCTTCCGTCACCTTCGCGATGCGCCGCCCGGTGAGGATCGTGCCGCCCGCCGCCCGGACCTGCCTTGCACAGGATTGGAGCAGCGCGTCGGCGTCGAGCTTCAGCGCCGTGGGATCGAGCAGCCCGGCAACCGCCGCTCCCGCGCCGGTCCGGAGCACCGGGCAGAGCGCCAGCATTTCGGCCTCGTTCAGCGGTGTCACCCTATCCGTGAATCGTGCCATTTCCGCCCGAAGCTGTTCCAACTTGGGCAGCGTTTCATCGGTTGCGAAGTAGATCGAGTTGTCCAGAACGGCCACCGGCGTCTCGCAAAACCCCTCCGGCTGGGCCTCGAAAAACGGCCTGCTCCACGCGGTCAATGCGCGCACCGTCGGGTCGCCAATGCCATAGTGGCTGAAGGAAACGCTACGTCCCGACGAATGAAAGCCAAGAGCGTCTTCCGCTTCGAGTACGATCACGCGCCCGTGCTTTGCGAGCCGCGCCGCTGCCGAAAGGCCGGCGATTCCGCCGCCGATGATCAGGAAATCGCCGTCCATGCCGTCCGTTACGCAGGTGGAACCCGGCCCCTCTCTGCCTGTTGAGCAGGCATAAGTTCAACGGGAAAACGGATCATTCATGGCGACCAAGGCGCGGCTCGAAGCCGTCAACACGGCTTCACCGCATTTCTACAGCCACGGCTTTCAGGCGGCGCTCGCCTCCTGGAACAAGGACCGGCTCCAGCCTAGCTTCCCCTCCGCCGATTGGGAAAAGACCCTTGAACGCGACACCCGCATGCAGCGGCTGGAAGGGGCGTTCCTGGAAACCCTGCGCGCCGACATCGCGGACCGCGCCGCCGAAGCGCCCGAAGACGCGGACGGCTTCATCGACTGGTTCGAAGCCCTGCAGGACAGCGGCCCGGGCCAGGGCGACCCGCTCTTCCCGTGGGTGGCCGAGCAAGCGAGCCTCGACGAGCTGCGATGGTTCCTGGAACAGGAAGCGGCCGGCGAAGCGGGCTTCGAGGATCTGACGGCGCTTACCCAGGTCAAGATGCCGACCCGGCCGAAGCTCGAGCTCGCCCGCAATTATTGGGACGAAATGGGCCGCGGCAACCCCAAGGGCATGCACGGCCCTTTGCTCGACACGCTCGTCGAGCGGCTGGAGCTTGAGCCGACCATCGAGAAGACCTGCTGGGAAAGCCTGGCGCTCGCCAACGCGATGACCGCCATGGCGACCAACCGCCGCTACGCCTTTCATTCGGTCGGCGCGCTCGGCGCGATCGAGCTGACGGCACCGAGCCGATCCGCCCAGACCGCCGCCGCCTTGAAGCGCCTCGGCTTCACGGGCCGTGAGCGCCATTATTTCGATCTGCATGCCGTGCTCGACGTTAAGCATTCCGAAGAATGGAACAAGGAGGCGATCCGCCCCCTCATCGAAGAAGACCCGCGCCGCGCCCGCCCGATGGCGGAGGGCGCCCTGATGCGCCTCCTCTGCGGCGCCCGCTGCTACGAACAGTACCGCGCGACGCTGTGGGGCTAGGCCGAAGCTGATGCCCGCTGCAGCGCCCGGATCACCAGGTCCGGGTGGCTGTGGTGGAGCATGTGGCCTGAGCCCTCCACTTCGGTAAGGCTTCCGCGCGGAAGCTGGCGGGCAAGCGTCTTCGCCTGCCGCTCGTCCTCGACCACCCGGTCGGACGTGCCGGTCAGCACGTGCGTCGGCACCTGGATTGCGCGCATGTCGATCGTCCCGGCGGGCGACAGCGGTAGCATTGACGACGCATCCTCGCCTTCCGCAACCATCGTCTCCGCCGTGAGGATCTGGTCGAACGGGTAGCTGGCCTCCCACCGCTCCGGCACCGGCGACGGCGCGAACATCACCTGGTGAAGCAGCTTCACCACCGGCCGGTCCATCTGGGTGAATTCGGCGAACTTGGAGAAAAGCGGCCCGAACAACGGCGCCGCACGCGGCGTCAGCATCGTATGCTCGATCAGCCGCGGCTCGGGAAAGGCGAGGGGGGCGATCAGCACCATCTCCGCCACCAATCCGGCGTGCCGCTCCGCCATAGCAAGCGCCACCAGCCCGCCATAGCTGTGCGCGCCGAACACCGCACGTTTGATGCCGAGTTCGGCCAGCCCCTCCGCAATCTGATCCGCCTGATCGCGGGGCGTGCTGAACCGGGTGCGGCTGCTGAGGCCGTGCCCCGGCCGGTCCACCACCGTCACCCGGTGCTTCTTGGCGAGCGCGGCGAACACCGGGCTCTCCAGCCAATCGTGCCCGGTCGTCATCGCGCCATGGATCAGGACGAGGTCCGGCCCCTTGCCCTGCTGATGAACGTGAAGGGTGCGGCCGGAGCTGAGGTCGAGCGTTTGAGTATGTTGCATCGCAACATAACCGACTGCAGCCGCTATGGGTTCCGCTCTAATCCTTCTTAGACGGCAAAGGCTTACGCGCTTTAAGATCGAAGCCGTCCCCACTCGACAGCACATGCACCCGCACGTCGTGCATCGACAAAGCGCACTCCGCCCGCGCCTCAGCGAGATTGCAGTAGGTGACGTGCGTCCCGTCCACCACGTACACGCCGCCCGAACCGATCACCCGGAACTCGTCGCCCTCGACCACCACCGCCGTATCCTCGTCGATGCCGAGGCCGAGCACGCGCGGATTGTGCGCCACCGCGCCGAGCAGGCGGCCCATCCGGCCACGCTCGGCGAAATGCTGGTCGATGATCACGTCGCGGACCAGCCCCATGCCAGGCGACATGTGGAGGTCGCCTATCCGGTGAGTTTCCTTGCTGGAGCCCTTCACAAGCATCGTCTCGCTCATCACCGACGCGCCCGCCGACGTGCCGGCAACCAGGCCGCCGCGGTCGAAGATCGCCTTGATCTTGGCCTCGATGCCGGTGTCGCCGATCTGGCTGGTAATGCGCAGCTGGTCGCCGCCCGAGAAGAACACCGCCTGCGCGTCGTCGAGCACCGCGAGCTTCTCCCGGTCGCCGGCGCGGCTGCGCTCCTCGACATAAAGCTCGACCAGTTCGCCGACGTCGAGATCCTCGAACGCCGCCTCATATTCCTCGAAATAGCCTTCGGGGCGGTGGCTTGCGACGGTGGCGAGGACAAGCTTGCCGCCCTTCACGTGGCGCGCGACTTCGCGCAGGATCGTCCGGTCGCTCTTGGGGTCGCGGTCCTCATGGCCGCCGATGATGATGAGGCAGCCTTTGCGCGCGTCTTGGTCAGCCACGTGTTTCTTCGTCCTTGTGCAAAAATGCTTTGGGTTCGGCCATGCCGGCGGTGAGGTAGGCGACGGCGAACATCGGGCTGTTATGCGCCCAGGCGAGCTCGCCATCCTTACCGATCGCAATTGCCCCGCCGTCGGCCTCCGCGCCGCCGG
>DASVUO010000174.1:0-10758 GCA_036386995.1 Allosphingosinicella sp.
CTGCAGCACCCGGCAGGCAGTGGGGTAGCCGTATCGGTCCACCGTCACCGAGACGCGTGTGGCGCCTTGCGCTTTCTTCCGCATAGCCGCGACCGGGTAGCTGTCCGAGTGGAGCCAGCGGCTGGGCGCCTGCTGCGGCAAAGGCTTGTCGCGCGGCGGGGCCACCCCGCCCGGCCCCGGCGGGGGAGAGGCGGTGAGCAGCGCTTGGCCCACCCGCTCCAGGCAACGATCCGCCTCCTCCCAGACAGCAATCGGCGGGAGCGGCGCCTGTGCAACGATCTTTCCGTTCAGCACGATGTCGGCGGCGGGAGCCCCCAACAGGGTGCGAAAGCTTCGCTGCCCGGCATCATCCAGCCGCAATGTCACGATCTGCTGCGGATCGCGCCCGCCGACCCGCGTTTCGATCACCACCACCAGCGACGCCTGCACCGGCACCTTGTTCGAACCGGAGCGCAAGGTGGCGCGGGACACCTTGAACGGCTGCAGCCCCCGGATCGGACGGGCCAGCGGGATATACGCCTGGGCTTCACCGCGGAACGGACGGGAGAAGGTCGGGAGATCGCCTGTCGGATGGTCGAGCTGGTTGATCTCACACGCATGCAGGCGCTGAACCACCGTCCACGCTGCCTCCGCCGGCGCCGCGGAAGCTGCGGCAGGCAGACCCGCAACGGCGGCAAGCAGCAGAGGAAGAACCGAACGACCCATCTTCAATCCCTTCCTTCGGCACCCCGATCTCGATCCGGGTTGCCCTGCGAACCGAGTAAAAACCATTTTCCTACATAGGGTTGCTTGATCCATAGCAGCAAGCACGCCTGCGAATCGAGCAGGATGCGGGCGTGGGAAAGGCGGAAACGGAGTCAGTCCGCGTCACGAGTGGGAACATTGGGACCTTTCGCGGCGAATTGTCACTTTCCACCGGATCGGCCACGGCCGGGACTCGGCATACTCTGGCCTCCCGCCGCTCGCGTCCCTAGATGACCACCGTGACCGAAACGCCGCCCACCGACCGCTTCAACGAAGAGAAAAGCGCCTACACCGTTCGCGGCAGCGACTTGCCGGATCTGGAGGCGGGGGTGCTCGCCATTCGTTCGGTGGTGAAGACGCTTCCGGTGCGCCCCGGCGTCTACCGGATGCTCGATATGAAGGGCGACGTGCTCTACGTCGGCAAGGCCCGAGCGCTTCGCAACCGGGTGACCAATTACACGCAGGTGTCGCGCCTGACCAAGCGGCTGCAGCGCATGGTCGCACAGACCCGCTCGATGCAGATCGTTACCACCAACACAGAGGCGGAGGCGCTGCTGCTCGAAGCGCAGCTGATCAAGCGCTACCGGCCGCCCTACAACGTGCTGCTGCGCGACGACAAAAGCTTCCCCTTCATTCTGCTCCGCGAAGACCACCAGTTCGCCCAGGTCCGCAAGCATCGCGGCGCGCGGCGGTTCAAGGGCTCTTATTACGGCCCGTTCGCAAGCGCCGGCTCCGTCACCAAGACGCTGAACGCCCTCCAGAAGCTGTTCCTGCTCCGGAGCTGCTCAGACACCTTTCTCGCCACCCGCAAGCGTCCATGTTTGCTGTATCAAATCAAACGCTGCTCGGCCCCGTGCGTCGGCCGCATCGACGCGGACGGCTATGCCGAGCTCGTCTCGGACGCGAAGGATTACCTCGCCGGCAAATCCACCAAGGTGCAGCAGAAGCTCTCCGCCGCCATGCAGGAAGCGGCCGAGAAGATGGATTTCGAGCTTGCCGCTTTGTACCGCGACCGCCTCCGCTCGCTGACCTTCATCCAGGGCACGCAGACGATCGCCGCCGAAGGGCTCGGCGACGCCGACATCTTCGCGCTCGCCTGCAAGGGCGGCACCGTCTGCATCCAAGCCTTCTTCATCCGCGGCGGCAACAACTGGGGGCACAGGAGCTTCTTCCCCGCCCATACCGCCGACCTCGCCGAGGAGGAGGTGCTCGCGGCGTTCCTGATGCAATTCTACGAGGAGGTGCCGCCGCCTAAGCTGGTGCTTCTCGACCGGGAAGTGCCGGAGGCGGAGCTCGTCGCCGAGGCGCTTGGCGAGCGCGCCGAGCGCAAGGTGACGCTGAAAGTGCCGAAGCGCGGCGACCAGGTGCGGATGATGGCGCAGGCGTCGCGCAACGCCCAGGAGGAGCTCGACCGCCACCTCGCCGAAACCAGCACCCAGGCGAAGAATTTGCGCGCACTTGCCGAGATGTTCGAGCTGTCCGAACCGCCGCAGCGCATCGAAGTCTACGACAATAGCCACGTCATGGGCTCGAACGCGGTCGGCGCGATGATCGTCGCCGGGCCGGAGGGCTTCCTCAAGAACCAGTATCGCAAGTTCAACATCAAGCGTCCGGAGACGGCGCCGGGCGACGATTTCGCAATGATGCGCGAAGTGCTCGGCCGCCGCTTCGCCCGGCTGGAGACGGAGGACCCGGACCGCAGCCGCGGCGACTGGCCGGACCTCCTCCTGATCGACGGCGGCAAGGGCCAGCTCGGTGCCGTCCTCGAAACGCTGGAATGCGCGGGCATCCACGACGTGCCGGTGGTGGGCATCTCCAAGGGGCCGGACCGCAACGCCGGCCGCGAGACCATGCACCTGCCCGGCGGCCGCGACTTCCAGCTTCCGCCAAACTCGCCGGTGCTCTTCTACCTCCAGCGGCTGCGCGACGAAGCCCACCGCTTCGCCATCGGCGCCCACCGCCAGAAGCGGAGCAAGAGTATGGCCGCCTCGCCGCTCGACGAAGTCCCCGGCATCGGCCCCGGCCGCAAGCGCGCCCTGCTGATGCACTTCGGCACGGCCAAGGCCGTCAAAGGCGCCGCGTTGGAGGACCTTGAGAAAGCGCCGGGCATCTCAAAAGCGATGGCCCGCTCGATCTACGACTTCTTTCACCCCAGCGGCTGAGGCTTCCAGCGCTTCACCTGGTAGTCCCGCGGCGCCCCGGGGAGCGGCGTTGCGCAAGGCGCCTCGATCCGCCGCCCATCGCTAAGCAGGATCGCCACCGGCGCCTTTGCGGCGCATTTGCGCTGCACGGCCGCATAGGTCTCCGCCGACATCTCGAACGGATCGCCGCCCTCGATTGTCTGGAGCAGCGGGTCGCCGGCGAGTACGCCGCAACCCTTCGGCGCGTCGAGCTTCAGCGTTGTTCCATCGATGTAGAAGCCGTAGCCCGTGCCCTTCGGCAGATCCCGGCAATTCTCCTTGAGCAGGTGAAACAGCAGCGCCGCCCGCCGCCCAGGCGGCGAGGGGACCTCCGCCACCTCCGCCCCGAGCGCGCCGAACGCCCCGGCAAGCTTCTCCCACCGCCCGGGGCCACTCTCGACCGTCAGCAGAGCGATCGGCGCCAGCGTCCGCCCCGGCTCGATCCCCGCCGCAGCGTAGAAATCGGCCAGCGCATAGCTGCGGTCCTGCCGCCCCCGTGCCACCCGGATCGTCTCCGCCCAGGCATCGAGCACGCTGCGCTTGCCCCCGCTCTCCCGCCGGACGTGGAGGTCCGCCGCCCACTGAATCGCCATTCCGCAGGGATAGCGGAACTGCGCCGGCAGGAATTTGTAGCTGTTCAGCCCCTTGTCGCCCGACGCCTGCACCGCCGTTCGGCACTTGCTCAGCGCCTCGCCGAGCCGCCGCGCCGCATCGTCCTCGCTGAGCAGGCCGGACCGCACCCCGGCAAGCAGCGCGCCATATTCGGCGCCGCCCTCGTGAAGCCAGGTCGGTGTTTCCAGCGCGTGGGAGGCAAGCCCGCCGTTCCAGAAGTGGAACGCTTCGTGCTGAACGAAGCTTTGGATGCCCCTGCCGGCCTGCTCGTCCGGCTGGCGCCAAGCGGGGCCGTGGAAGCGCAAGGCGGTGACCGGGCCGGGGGTCACGTCGCCGACGTTGAAGTTGCGGTCGCCATCCTCGTGCCGGACGATCAGCAGCGGCTTGATCGGGAGGGGCGCGCCGAGCGCCGCGGTGTAGGTCGAAACGGCGGCAGCGAGCGCGGTGCGGCTGCGTTCCACCAGCCAGACGGGCGCGGCGGGATCGGCGACCAACGTAATCTGCGCGTCGTCGCGGCGCAGGTTGGCCGGGCCGATGAAGACGAAGCCGTCCGGGGCGTTCCCGCTCGGCACGCGGATCTCGCCGGGACGGGTGCGGAAGGAGAGGCGGGTGCGCCACTGCTTCGGATCGGCCCTAAGCGCCGGAGCATAGAGCACGCCGCCGCTGCCGATCCGGAAGTGCGCCGGATATTTGGCGTCGCGCTCCTGCGTCATCGGCCGGATGCGCAGGTCGAAGCGGCGAAACGGCTGCGCGGCGCTAACCGTGTCCCCCGTCAGGCTGAGACCCGGTGTCAGAACATCCAACTCGCCCGAGCGCACGACATCCGCATCCTGGAAGGTGAAGGACGTCACGGCGTGATCGAGGATCACCGTCGCGTTTACCCCATCCGGCGCCATGCGGACGGTGACGCTGGCGGTGCCCTGCTTCGCCTCTGGCGGCGCCGCCCAAGCGACGGCGGGCAGCAATGCCGCCAGGATCAGCCAAAAGATCTTCATGGTGCCACTCCCTCACCCGGCCGCCCCCGCGGCCAGGGGCGCAGCTTGGCCCGGCACGCTCTTGCGATCAACGGCGAAGCGCCTTCGGGCCTCGAAACCCTCGCCCGCCGCGTGGCGCGCTGTTAGGCGTCACCCATGCGGCTCGAGACCTCGGCGATCATCTGCGCGGTGCGAGGCCATGGCGAGCATGGCTCCGTTGTGCGCGCGCTGACGCCGGGTGACGGCATCCAGGCCGGTTACGTTAGGGGCGGGCGGTCGCGGCGGCTGCGGCCGGTGCTGATGCCCGGCAACCTCGTTCACGCCGAATATCGCGCCCGTACCGAGGACCAGCTCCCGCACCTGACGCTGGAACTCACCGCAAGCCGGGCGGCGCTGCATGGCGAGCCGCTTGCCGCCGCGGCGCTGGAATGGGCAACGGCGCTCACCGCGTCGGCGCTCCCCGAGGGCCAGGCCTATCCGCGCTTGTTCGACGCCCTCGACGGGCTGCTCACCGCCATCGACTCGGCGCCGTCGGCGCGCACCTGGGCGGCGGCGCTGGTGCGATACGAACTGCTTGTGCTTGCCGAACTCGGCTTCGGCCTCGATCTCTCCGAATGCGCGGCGACGGGTAGGGAGGAGGACCTGACCTTCGTAAGCCCTAAGAGCGGGCGCGCCGTCAGCGCCGCCGCGGGCGAACCGTACCGCGCCCAGCTCTTCGCGCTTCCGCCGTTCCTGCTCGCCGGCGGCGTGGCGGGGTGGGAGGACATCCAAAACGGCTTTCGGATCACCGGTCACTTCCTTGCCCGCGATCTCCTGATCGAGCGGGAGGCGGACCTGCTCGACGCCCGCGCCCGCCTCCTGGGACGGCTCAGCCGCGCCGCCGCTTAGCCTCCAGCCAGGCCTCGATGGCGTCGGCGATGCGCGGCGCGGCCTTGCCGTCGCCGAACGCCAGCGAAGGCCGCGACATCAGCTCGTAATGCTCAGGCTCGCGAAGCAGCCGGGAGACGGCGCGGACTATCGCCTCGGTTTCGCTGCCGACAAGCATCAGGTTGTTCGTCGCCAACGCCTCCGGCCGTTCGGTCACATCGCGCAGCACGAACACCGGCTTGCCAAGCGCCGCGCCTTCTTCCTGGAGGCCGCCGCTGTCGGTAAGGATCAGCCAGCAGCGCTCCATCAATTGAACCATCTCCTGGTAGTCGAGCGGCTCGATCAGGCGGATGCGCGGGTGCCCGGCAAGCATCTCCTCCAGCGGCTTGCGGGCGTGGCGGTTCATCGGCAGCGGGACGACGATCTCCACCGGCTGCTCGTCCGCCAGCCGCTTAAGCGCGGCGCAGACGGAAGCAACCGGTGCGCCCTGATTCTCCTTGCGGTGGCAGGTGACGACGATGGTCTTGAGCCCGCCGTCCTCGCGAACGGCCGCCCTCGCCGTAGATGCCGTGCGGGCGGCGAACAGCGCGTCGATGCCGGTGTTGCCGGTGACGAACACCCGGCCCTTTACCCGCGCCTCTCGCCGCAAATTGTCGGCGGCGACATGGGTTGGTGCGAACAGCAGTTCGGCGAAACTGTCGATCGCCACCCGATAGCCCTCTTCCGGAGAGGGCTGCTTGAAGTTGAACGAGCGAAGGCCTGCTTCGACATGGCCGATGGCGATGCCACAGTCGCGCGCGGCAAAGGCGGCGGCCATTGCCGTGGCGGTGTCGCCGTGAACCAGCACCAGATCCGGCGGCGCCGCGGCGAACGTCCCGCACAAGAGGTGATGAAGGCCTTCGCGAAGCCGCGCGGGGCTGCGGGAGCTTGGGTCGAAGGTGAGCTCCTCGAGCGCCTCCGGCGGGCAGGCGGTGAAGATCCGCCGCAGCGCCTTGTGCTGCCCCGTCAACACCACGCGGTGCTGCAGGCGCGGACGCCCGGCCAGCGCGCGCGCCACAGGCTCCATCTTTATCGCTTCCGGACGCGTCCCCACGATGGACACGATCCGGCGGCTTTCGTCCGCTACCCTGCTCATCCCGCCCCCAGGATGGTTGAAGCGCACTGCTTCGGGGAATGCGGCGCTTTTGGCAAGTGGCGTCGACACTTCCCATGCAAAAGCATCAGTCGGCACTGTTGCCGCCGGTTAAGCAGCGCTTCTATAGAGCTTCGGCAAGTTCAGCGCCGTGCCGGCGCCCGTCTCTTGATCAGGAGTATACGCACTTGAAGGCTTTGCTCTTCGCTTCCGCCGCCGCCGTCTCCCTCGCCGGCTGCGCCACCAAGGAAATGCCCACCGTGGTCACCGCCGCTGAAACTGAAACCGCCGCGCCCCAGGCCGCCGCGCCGGCTGTTCCGGACAACATCCTCCTCGCCGACTGGACCGGCCCCTATGACGGGGTGCCGCCGTGGGACAAGGTGACGCCGGAGCTGTTTCCGGAAGCGATCCAGTTCGGCATCGACGAACAGCGCCGCGAAGTGGCGGCGATTATCGACAATCCAGAAGCCCCGACCTTCGCCAACACGGTGGAAGCGCTGGAAAAGGTCGGTGAACGGCTCGACCGCGTGCTGTCGATGTTCGGCGTCATGACCAGCAACATGGCGACGCCCGCTTATCAGGCGCTGGACAAGGAATGGTCGCCGAAGCTGTCGGCTGCATCGGACGAGATCACGCTTAACCCGAAGCTCTTCCAGCGGATCAAAGCGGTCTATGAAGCGCGCGAGGCGTCGAACCTCGACGCCAAGCAGCAGCGGCTGGTCACCCGCTTGTACGAAAGCTTCGCCCGCCGCGGTGCGAATTTGGAAGGCGCGCAGAAGCAGCAGCTTTCGGCCTTCAACTCCCAGCTCGCCTCCAAATTCGCGACCTTCAGCGAAAAGGTCCTCGCCGATGAAAGCACCCATATCGCCGCCAACGAAGCGGAGATGAAGGGCGTGCCGCAGGACGTGAAGGACGCGGCCAAGGCGGCGGCCAAAGAGCGCAACCTGCCGGCGGATGTCTACGCGATCGTCAACACCCGCTCGGCGGTGGATCCGATCCTGACCTATGCGGACAACCGCGCGCTTCGCCAGCGGGTTTGGAACGCCTTCGTCAACCGCGGCGACAACGGCGGCGCCAACGACACCAACGCGACCATCGCGGAAATCGTCAAGCTTCGCGCCGACCGCGCCAAGCTGCTCGGCTTTGAAAGCCATGCCGACTTCCGCATGCAGGACACGATGGCGAAGACGCCGGCCCGTGCCCAGGAGCTGATGATGCGGGTGTGGCCCGCCGCCGTCGCGCGGGTGAAGGAGGAGGTCGCGGACATGCAAAAGCTTGCCCGCAAGACCGATCCGCAGCTCACGATCGAGCCGTGGGACTATCGCTACTATCAGGAGAAGGTGCGCAAGCAGCGCTACAACCTCACCCAGGAAGAGGTGAAACCCTATTTCGAGCTGAACAACATCATCGAAGCGTCCTACTGGGCCGCCGGTGAACTGTACGGTCTCGACTTCAAGGAAATCACCGGCACCATCCCGACGTGGAATCCTGACATCCGCGTCTATTCGGTGACGAAGCGTGGCACTGGCGAGCAGCTCGGCGTCTTCTACCGCGACGATTATGCCCGCACCGGCAAGCGTTCGGGCGCTTGGGCGACGACCTATCGCAGCCGCGCCGGTTTGCTCGAGGACAAGATCGTGCTCGGCTCCAACAACAACAATTTCGTTAAGCCCGCACCCGGCCAGCCGGTGCTGATCAGCCTGGACGACGCGGAAACCCTGTTCCACGAATTCGGTCACGCCATCCACTACTTCCTGTCGGATGTTTATTATCCGAGCTTCGGCGGCACGCCCCGAGATTTCGTCGAATATCCGAGCCAGGTGAATGAGAATTGGCTTCTCACCCAGCCGGTGCTGAGCCGCTTCGCCAAGCATTACAAGACCGGCCAGCCGATGCCGGCGGCGCTGATCGAAAAGATCGAGAAAGCGTCCACGTTCAACCAGGGCTTCGCAACGGTTGAGTACCTGTCGTCGGCGATCGTCGACATGATGCTGCACATGGACCCGAGCGGCACGGTCGATCCCGACAAGTTCGAGCGGGACGCGCTTGCCAAGATCGGCATGCCGAAGGAGATGGTGATGCGGCACCGCCTCCCGCAGTTCAATCACCTCTTCTCGTCCGACGCGTATTCGGCCGGCTATTATTCCTATTTGTGGTCCGAAACGATGGACGCCGACACCTGGGCGGCGTTCGAGGAAGCCGGCAATCCCTTCGACAAGGCGACCGCCGACCGTTTCCGCGAGACGCTGCTGTCGACCGGCAACGAAACCGATCGCGCCGAGGCCTACCGCCAGTTCCGCGGGCGCGACCCGGACGTCAAAGCCTTGATGCGCAAACGCGGCTTCCCGGTGAAGTAAAGCAGAAGCGGGGGTGCTAGCGCGCCCCCGCTTTTTTCGCCTGCTCCCAGGCCAGATCGGCCAGCGCTTCAAGGCTCGCCGCCATCTTGTCGGCGTGCGCCGACGCCGCAGTACCGCGGGCAAGCCGCCCCTTGATGCCGTGCACGATCGCCGACAGCCGGAAGAGGTTGAAGGCGATGTAGAAGTCGAGGTGGGGAATGCCGTCGCGGCCGGTGCGGCGGCAGTAAGCGGCCACATATTCCTCCTCCGACGGGATGTTCAGCGCCGGTAGATCCAGCCCCCCGAGCCCGGTCGTGATCCCCGCCGGCATGCGGTACATCATCAGGTGGTAGCTGAAGTCCGCAAGCGGGTGCCCGAGCGTTGAAAGCTCCCAATCCAGCACGGCGAGCACGCGCGGTTCGGTGGGGTGGAAGATCATGTTGTCGCAGCGGAAATCGCCGTGAATGATCCGCGCCTCGTCCTCACTCGGGGGGATGTTCGCCGGCAGCCAGTCCACCAGCCGGTCCATCGCTGGCACCGGTCCCGCCTCCAGGTCGCCGAGATACTGCTTCGACCAGCGGCCGATCTGCCGCTCGAAATAATTCCCGGGCTTGCCATAGTCTTGGAGCCCCGCCGCTTCCGGATCGATGCCGTGGAGCCGCGCCATCGTCTCGTTCATGGCGTCGAAGTAAAGCGGCCGCTCGGCAGTTGGGACCTGCGGAAGTTCGGCTTCCCAGAAGATGCGGCCTTCAACCATCTCCATGACGTAAAAGGCCGTGCCGATCACCGCTTCGTCCAGGCACAAGCCGTAGGCTCTCGCGACCGGGAAACCTTGCGCGGCAAGGGCGGTGATCACACGATATTCGCGGTCCACAGCATGGGCTCCGGGCAGCAGCTTTCCCGGAGGCTTGCGGCGAAGAACATAGCTTCGCGACGGTGTGACGAGCTTGTAGGTGGGATTGGACTGGCCGCCGCGAAACTGTTCAACCCGAAGCGGACCGGCATAGCCTTCCACTTCCTTTTCCATCCAATGTTGGAGCCCGGCAGCATCGAAACGATGCGCATTGCGCACTTCAATTGTGCCGCTATTCTGGGTGCTGCGTTCCATTAGCTTAAAACCTTCGCGGCGAATTGATTTGAAACTTCGGCATTCCGGTTTCGGACCTCCGGTCCGCTTCCCTGTCCCTTGCGGGCAGCGGCGCCTTCATGGCCAATAATCAGGGCAAGAGGCAACTGTTCGAAGAGGTGAGCGCCTCCTGCACGGGGCTCATCAGCCGCATCGCCTTGTCCTACGAAGCTGATCCGGCGCTTAGGCGCGAGCTCATCCAGGACATTCTCCTCGCACTGTGGATCGCCCTAGACAACTTCCGTGGCGAAGCGTCGCTCAAGACCTTCGCCGCCTCCATCGCGCAGAAAAGGTGCATTTCGCACGTCACGAAGCGGGCGCGGGAGCCAAGGCAGGTGGAACTGCCGGTGGACCTCGTTTCCGCCATGCCGCCGCCTGACGAGGTGGCGCTGCGCAACGACCAGAAGAAGCGCCTCGTCGAGTCCATCCAGCTGCTGCCGATCCCGCAGCGCGAAGCCATCGTGCTCGCCTTTGAAGGCTTCAGCTACGGCGAAATGGCCGAAATCCTCGGCATTACCTCCAACGCAGTGATGCTGCGCTGCCAGCGCGCCAAGACGGCGCTTAAATCAATCATGGAGCAACGCTCATGAGCCGGCCGGAGTTCGATGAATTTGCCGCTTTGTGGCAGGACGGGCCGGATCCGCTCGATCAGGCGGAGATGGATTCCTACGCCCGCAAGGCCCGCCGACGGGGCCGCCTTCTCGATTATATCGATTATGCCGTCTGGTTCCTGATGGTCGTCCTGCTCGTCGGAGGCGCTCTGATTTCAACGAGCCCGGTGACTCTC
>DASVUO010000175.1:0-7198 GCA_036386995.1 Allosphingosinicella sp.
AATCGGTGAAGAAAACCGGCCGCTGCGTGGTGTTTCACGAGGCGACCCGCACCGCCGGCTTCGGCGCCGAGCTTTCCGCCTTGGTGCAGGAGCGCTGCTTCTACCATTTGGAAGCGCCGGTCGCCCGCGTCACCGGCTACGACACGCCGTATCCGCACTCGATGGAATGGGCCTATTTCCCCGGCCCGGTCCGCCTGGGCCTCGCGCTCAAGAAGACTTTGGAGGTTTAAGTGGCACGCTACGAATTCAAGCTGCCCGATATCGGCGAAGGCATTGCCGAGGCCGAGATCGTCGCCTGGCACATCAAGGTCGGCGACCAGGTCACCGAAGACCAACAGCTCGCCGACATGATGACCGACAAGGCAACGGTGGAGATGGAGTCTCCTGTCGCCGGAACGGTGGTCGCCCTTGCCGGCGAAGTCGGCGATCAGATCCCGATCGGATCGGTGCTGGTGGTGTTCGAGACGGAGGCCGGGGCAGGGGCTTCGGACGCGGCCGCGCCTTCCACGTCCCAGCAGGACGGCCAAGAGACGGACGCGGATGGCGAGCGCAATGATACGGTGGCTATGGCCGATGGCCTTGTCACGCCGACCGAAGCGCAGGAACAGGCGGTGCCGAGTACTGCAACCGAACCCCCAAAACCGCTCGCTTCGAGCGAAGTCGAGAAGCGCTCGCCTGAGCCCGAACCACGTGTCTCGACTTCGCTCGACACGAGCGGCGGTGGGGGCGAGCAACCCAAGAAGACCCAAGTCCTCGCCTCTCCGGCCGTGCGCCAGCGCGCGCGCGATCTCGGGATAGATCTCACAGCCGTGAAATACTCCGGCGAACGCATGCGCCACGCCGATCTCGATGCGTACCTGATGTACAACGGCGGTGGCGTCTCCCGCTCCGGCGGCGCGTCGCGCCAGGACGAGATCGTCAAGGTCGTCGGCCTGCGCCGCAAGATCGCCGAGAATATGCAGGAGGCCAAGCGCCGCATCCCGCATTTCACTTTGGTCGAGGAGTTCGACGTCACCGCGCTTGAACAAACCCGCGCGATGATGAACACCGACCGCGGTTCCAACCCGAAGCTCACCATGCTGCCCTTCCTGGTGACGGCGATGGCGAAGACGCTTGGCGACTACCCGCAGCTCAACACCCGCTACGACGACGACGAAAACGTCCTCTACCGCTCGGGCGCGGTGCACATGGGGATGGCGACGCAGACGCCGAACGGCCTCATGGTCCCCGTTATCCGCAATGCGGAGCGGCTCACCGTCTGGCAGATCGCGGCGGAAATCCTGCGCCTCGCCGACGCCGCCCGCACCGGCAAGGCGAGCCGCGAGGAGCTCTCGGGCTCCACCATCACCATCTCCAGTCTCGGCCCGATGGGCGGCATCACCTCGACGCCGGTGATCAACCGGCCGGAAGTTGCGATCATCGCGGTCAACAAGCTGGAAGAGAAACCGGTGGTGGTCGACGGCGAGCTGGAGATCCGTAAGCGGATGAACCTGTCGCTGTCTTGCGACCACCGCGTCGTCGACGGCTGGGACGCCGCCAATTTCCTCGCGGACCTCAAAAAGCTGGTCGAAGCCCCGCTGCGCCTCCTGGCGTAGCCGAAAAGCTCGCAATCCCCGTGCATTGACACTGTGTTAGCGCAGCGGCACAGTTGCGCGCTCAGGAGGAATGAAGCGGTGAACACTCAGTACGTGGCGTTTGAGCGACTGCACGATCTGGCGCGCAAGGGCTACCGGCCGGAAATCGGCACCCCCGACGCGGGCGGGACCATCGCCTTGCGCCACATTGCCAAGGCGCCCGATCTCCTGCTCCACCCGGACGGCAGGCTCGAGGGGCTCCCCGGCCGCGTCCCCCGCTACAAGCGCAAGATCGACGCGCCCTCCCTTCCTGCCGTGCGCGAGGCGGACCAGATCGAGTTCCTGAAGTTCCTCGATACGGTGCCCAAAGCGACGTTCCGCGACCGCACCCGCCGCTGGCGTACCCGCTGGGTCTACCTTCCCGCGACCCTGATTGTCCTTTGGGGCCTGTCGATCACGCTCACCGCGCTGCTCGTCAACATGTAGCGACGCGCCCGGCGACGACCGCGAGGGGCGTTACCGCCCGCACCCGCGTGCCTGCGCCGAGCGTCTCCACGCCGCCGGCAACAACCTCCTCGAGCTTCGCTGCAAGCGCCGGATCGGCGGCGGACGCGCGCTTGAAGGCGGACCAGGTGCGGACATAAGCGGCGATGCCCGCGACGTCGGTGTCGTGCTCCAGTTCGAAAGCCGGCGCCGCGATCCGCTCGAAGGGAAAGCCGGTCTCTTGGTCGCGGTAGCCGTCCCACAGGATGCGGTTATTCGCCGCCCAATAAGGCGCGACCAGGTCCTTCACCGGGTCGACAAGCGCCGCCTCCACCTCGCCGCCGTAGCGGAACCAGGCATAGCCCCAGGCGCAGAACAGAGCGCCGGGCCGCGCCACGCGCCGCACTTCCGTCCAGAAGCGGGGGAAGTCGAACCAGTGCAGCGCCTGCGCTACCGTGACGGCGTCGAAGGATGCTTCGGCGAACTCCGTGCCTTCGGCGGGCTGAGCGGAGTAGTGGATATTGGGGCGCGCCTTGCCGTGGCGAACCTGCTCCGGGGTGATATCGCTGGCTTCCACCCGCCGGAAGTGCGCGGCGAGCCCAACCGCCGCCTGGCCGTTGCCGGTGGCGCAATCCCAGACTGCCTCCGTGCCCGGGCTTTGCGCCGCGACCCACTCGAACAACGACGGCGGGTAGGAAGGCCGCGCGAGGGCGTAAGCGTCGGACGCCGCCGCGAAGGTGTTGGTTGGGAGCCGTTTGCCTTCTGTCACCGTGACTTGCCTCCCGATCAGGCGCCGGGGGAGCCTGAGGACGGCCGGCCTTTGGCAAGAACCAGACGCATGATCAGCAGCAGGCCGCCCAAGATCACCACGCTCAGCGCCGCCACGCGAAGCAGCGGGTGCACGTCCGGCAACAGCGCCATGAGGCCGAGGCCCGCAGCCACGATCAGCACAATTGCACCGATCAGCACCGCCCAGCCGGTTCCGTTTGCCGGCACTGCCGTAATGCGGCCTGCGGTGCGGGTATAGACGAACCAATGTTCGGGCTGCTCGCGCATCCGTGCCTCCTCCTGCTGCTTCCACAGATTAGCGGCGATCCGGCGTCTGGCAACAAGGGCGGGGGTGGTTTAGGGCGCGGGGATGCTGAGCAAGACCGCACCCGACCTCGACGCGCTTCGCCTTCTCGACGATCGCCTGCGCTGGCTGTCCGCCTGGACGATCCACAACGCGAACCACCTTCGCGACAGCCGCGATGGGCTGAAGGTGGGCGGCCACCAGGCGAGCTGCGCGTCGATGACCGCGATCATGGCCGCGCTTTATTTCCACGCGCACGGGCCCAACGACCGGGTGGCGGTGAAGCCGCACGCCGGGCCGGTGCTGCACGCAATCCACTACCTGATGGGTACGCAGAGCCGCGAACAGCTGGAGAGCTTCCGCGGCTTCGGCGGCATGCAAAGCTATCCGAGCCGCACCAAGGACAAGATCCCGGTCGATTTCTCAACCGGCTCGGTCGGCCTCGGCGTCGCGGTCACCGCCTTCTCCAGCCTGGTGCAGGACTACATGCTCGCCCACGGCATGATGCAGCCCGAAGATGCCGGCCGCTTCGTTGCCCTGATGGGCGATGCCGAACTCGACGAGGGCAATATCTACGAGTGCCTGATCGAGGCGTACAAGCATGACATCCGCAACTGCTGGTGGATCGTCGATTACAACCGCCAGTCGCTCGACCACACCACCGCTGAGCGCATGTTCCGCCGCTTCGACGACATCTTCGCCGCTTGCGGCTGGCGGGTGGTGACGCTGAAATACGGGACCAGGATGGAAGCCGCCTTCGCCGAACCGGGCGGGCAGGCCTTGCGCGCCTGGATCGATGAATGCGGCAACGCCGATTATGCGGCGCTGACCTACCTCGGCGGCGGCGCGTGGCGGGAGCGGCTGCTGAAGGAAGCGCCGGACACCCAGCCGATCCTCGACGCCCGCGATAATGACGCGCTCCAGGCGCTGATGACCAACCTCGCCGGACACGACATGCAGAGCCTGGTGGAGGCGTTCGACGCCGCTCAGGACGACGTGCCGACCCTGTTCATCGCCTACACGGTGAAGGGGCAGGGGCTGCCCTTCGCGGGCCACAAGGACAACCATGCCGGGCTGATGAACCCCGGCCAAATCGCCGCCTTGCGCGAGCGGATGGGCATTGCTGAGGGGCAAGAGTGGGAGCCCTGGGCCGGCCTCGGCGGCAACTCGGCGGAGGCCGTTCGCTCGGCGGTCGAGAACAGCCGCATCGCCCGTTCCAAGCGCGAGCGCGTGTGGAAGGTCGCCGATGTCCCCGCCATTCCGGTGCCCACCGGCGACGAGCAGTCCACCCAGGCCGCGTTCGGGCGTATCCTGCTCGATTTGTCCCGCGCCGGCGGGCCGCTCGCCGACCGCATCGTCACCACCTCGCCCGACGTCACCGTGTCGACCAACCTCGGCGCCTGGGTAAACCAGCGCGGCCTGTTCCGCCGCCAGGAACTCGCCGACGTCTTCGCCGCCGCTAAGATCCCGTCGGCCCAGAAATGGGGCGGCCACCAGGCGGGCCAGCATGTCGAGCTCGGCATCGCGGAGAACAACCTCTTCCTGATGCTCGCCGCAATGGGTTTGGCAGGCGACATGTTCGGCGATCGCCTCTTTCCCATCGGCACCGTCTACGATCCGTTCATCGCCCGCGGCCTCGATGCCTTGAACTACGCCTGCTACCAGGACGCCCGCTTCCTGCTCGTCGCAACCCCGTCGGGCGTAACGCTTGGGCCGGAAGGCGGCGCGCACCAGTCGATCAACCCGCCGTTGATCGCGCTTGGCCAGCCCGGCCTGCGCCACTTCGAACCCGCCTTCGCCGACGAACTCGCGTTGCTGATGGAGGAAGCGTTCCGCTTGATGCAGACGCCGGACGGCGAAAGCGTCTACCTGCGCCTCACCACCCGCACGATCCCCCAAGTCGAGCGGGCGGATGACGGCTGGAAGGCCGGCGCCCTCGCCGGCGGCTACTGGCTCCGCGCTCCGGCGGAAGGCGCCGAAGCGGCGCTGGTCTACTCCGGCGCGCTTGCCCCCGAAGCGCTTGCCGCTTGGGAAGCGCTGAAGGACGACGTGCCCGGCCTCGGCCTCCTCGCCATCACCTCGCCCGACCTCCTCCACCGAGGCTGGAGCGCGCGCGCTGCCGGCCGCTGGAAGGGCAAGGGCGCCGAGCCGAGCCACGTGGAAACCCTCCTCGCCCCGCTCAGCCGGACCGCCGGCCTCGTCACCCTCCTCGACGGCGCCCCCGCCTCGCTCTCCTGGCTCGGCGGCGTTCGGGGCCACCGGGTCAGCCCGCTCGGCGTCGACCGGTTCGGCCAGACCGGCGACCTTCAGGACCTCTACCGCGAATACCGGCTGGACGTGGACGCGATCGTCGAAGCGGCGGCCGAGCTGTTCCTGGCTTGAGCGGAACCAACGCCCCGGCCCCACGGTTTTCCCGCCGAACCTGTTTGGGAGAGTGAAAGATGTTGGGTAAAATCCTCGGCGGCTATGTCGGCCAGCGCGTCGGCAATCGTTACAATCGCGAGGGCGGCGGAAGCGGCCTTCGCGGCGCGCTGATCGGCACCGGCATCGCCATGGTCGCCCGCCGCGGCCTCGGCCCGCTCGGCCTGCTGCTCGGCGGCGGCTATGTTGCGAAGAAGGTGCTCGACCGCCGCCGCGACCGGCGCGACCGCTACTGAATCAGGCGCGCACGCCTGCGGAAACACAGCCCCTCCTCCGCTCCGGCGGGGGAGGGTTTTCCTTATCCGCCGCCGCCGCTCTTGATGCGCAGCAGCCACATTGCGGCAATCAGGGATGCGATCGCCGCGATGATCGCATAGCTGATCAGCCGGAGGTTGCGCGCGCGGACGGTTTCCACCTCATGGGTCTTTAGCCGTCCCATGACCGCGCAGGCGCGCCGCTCGGCAGTCCAGAAGACGATGATGGCGATCAGCAGGAAGGCGGTGGCGATGCCTTTCGGCACCCAATCCGGCTCCATCTTGTTGAACAAGGCCTGGAAGCCGAGGCCGACGCCAACGGCGGCGAAGCCGGTGCGCATCCAGCCGGCAAAGGTCCGCTCATTGGCAAGGATCGTCCGGTCCTCCGCAAGATCGGTGCGATCCTCCGCGAGTTCGGTTTTGCTCTCAGACATCGCCGCCCGGCGCGCGTCCGCCGTCGTCGCGTGGCCGTTCGCGGTCGCGGTCGCGTGGTAGGTCGCGGTCACGCACTGTCGTCGGCGGGGCGCTCGGCAGGGTGGCGTCTGGCAGATCGTCCTCCGGCGCCGGCTCGTCCTCCGGCGGCTG
This sequence comes from Allosphingosinicella sp., assembly GCA_036386995.1. Taxonomy (GTDB): domain Bacteria; phylum Pseudomonadota; class Alphaproteobacteria; order Sphingomonadales; family Sphingomonadaceae; genus Allosphingosinicella. The sequence goes on from DASVUO010000175.1 coordinate 6,390, forward strand.
GGCGGCGTCGTCGTTCGGCTGGGCGGAGACGGTGAAGCCGTTGGAATCGACGCTGACGCCGATGTCCATGCCCTCCACCGGCAGCGTCACCGCCGCGTTACTATCGCTCGCCTGCACTTCCACCGGCGCGGCGATCGGCGGCGCGGTCGGCTGGGCGGGGCGGGTTCCTACCGCTGCGGCGGTGAAGTCGCGCCAGATCCTCGCGGGCATGCCGCCGCCGGCCATTCCGCCGGGCAGCGGGCTGTTGTCGTCATTGCCGATCCAGACGCCGACGACGAGGTCCTCGGTGAAGCCGACGAACACCGCGTCGCGGCTGTCCTGCGTGGTGCCGGTCTTGCCGTAGGCGGGGACGGAAAGGGCGGCGGCCCGGCCGGTGCCCTGCTGCACGACGGCGCCGAGCATTTCCTTCATTTCATCGAAATTGGGGTCGCTCCGCGCGCCGGCGACGCTCTTTGCCCACAATTTCTGGTACCAGGGCCGTTCCTCATCCTCCAGGCCGACCGGCTTGATCGGATACGCGCCGGCGGCAACCGCGGCGTAGGCCGAGGTCAGCTCGAGCAAGGTCACGCCCGACGTGCCGAGCGCAAGGCTCGGGTTGGCGTTCAAGGGGCTGGTGACGCCGAGATCGCGGGCGGTGCGGATCACATTCTCCACGCCGACCTTCTGCGCGAGCCGCACCGAAGCGACGTTGCTCGACACGGCAAGCGCGTCCTTGAGGCTCAGGGTACCGCGATATTTATTGGCGTAGTTCTTGGGCTGCCAATCGCCGATGCGCAGCGGCCGGTCGGCGATCTGGTCGTCCGGGGCCA
>DASVUO010000176.1:0-3229 GCA_036386995.1 Allosphingosinicella sp.
GGTGGCGATCGCGCCGCCGATCGAGGCGGGGGTGAAGGGCTTGCCGGTGGGGGAAAGGACGGCCGAAGCGCCGGCTTTCTGGCACCGATCCGCGAGGAGGATGTCGGCGGTGATCACCACCGCGCCGGGCGCGGTCAGTTCGGCGATATGGTCATCGGCCGCATCGAAGCCCGAGCCCACCGTCACCCGCTCGATCAGCGGGTGCGGGGGAACGCGCAGGTGCTGGTTGGTCACAAGCGTCACCGGCACCTCGTGGCGGAAGGCGACCTTGTAGATCTCCTCCTTCACCGGGCAGGCGTCGGCGTCGACGAGGATGCGCACGGCCATGGACGTGCGCCATTAGCCGTCGCGCTTCGGCTTGGCCTTGGCCTTCCACGGGGTCGGGAAAGCCTTGGGCTTGCCGGCGCCCGCCGGACGCGGCCGGTCCGGGCGGGGACCAGCCCCGCCGGGACGCGGACCGGCCAGACGCGGACCCGGCCCGGCACCGCGCGGACCGGACGGCGGGCCCTGGCGGCGGTTCTCGCGGGCGGCGTCGCGCGGTTTGCCGTCGACCGCTTCGATGCGGACGCTGCCTTCGCCGTCATCGTCGGTGGCGGTGCGCTTCACCGAGGCGGCAAAGCGAGCGGCGGCGGCGCGAGGAACTTCGAACATGGACTCGTTGGCGGCGATGCGGATCGCGCCGATGTCGTTGCGGGTGATGTGGCCGCGGCGGCAGAGCAGGGGCAGCAGCCAGCGCGGATCGGCATTGTGCTGGCGGCCGATGTTCATGCGGAACCAGATCGTGTCCTCAAAACCCTGTCGCGGGCCCTGCGGGCGCTCGTCGAGCGAACCTCCGTCGACCATTTCCTCGGGCGCCGGCATGCGGGCGCGGTGGACGCGAACCAGCGCGGCGGCGATTTCTTCAGGCGTCTTCTGCTCAAGCAGGCGCTGGGCGAGTTCGCGGTCGTCCTCGTCCATTTCGACCGGTTCGAGCAAGGCGGCGAGCAGCCGTTCGTGGTCGTTCTTGCGGATGTCCTCCGGCGTCGGCGGCTTGATCCATTCCGCCTCGATGCGGGCGCCGCGAAGCACCATCTCCACCCGCTTGCGGCGGGGGTAGGGGACGAGGAGAACGGCCGTGCCCTTCTTGCCCGCGCGGCCGGTGCGGCCCGAGCGGTGCTGAAGGGTCTCGGCATCGCGCGGCAGTTCGACGTGGATGACGAGGGTGAGGTTGGGCAGATCGATGCCGCGCGCGGCGACGTCGGTTGCCACCAGCACACGGGCGCGGCCGTCGCGAAGCGCCTGAAGCGCGTGGTTGCGCTCGTTCTGGCTATGCTCGCCGGAGAGGGCAACGACGCTGAAGCCGCGCTCAGTGAGGCTGGAATGGAGGCGGCGGACGTTCTCGCGGGTGGCGCAGAACAGAAGCGCGCTCTCCGCCTCGTGGAGGCGGAGGAGGTTCACCACCGCGTTCTCGATGTCGGCCGGAGCAAGCGTCACCGCCTGGTAGGCGATGTCGCCATGGCCGCGATTTTCGCCCACCGTGGAGATGCGCAGCGCGTCCTTCTGGTAGCGCTTGGCGAGCGCCACGATCGGCTTCGGCATGGTCGCGGAGAACAGAAGCGTGCGGCGCTCGGCGGGCGTGGCGTCGAGGATTTCCTCGAGGTCCTCGCGAAAACCCATGTCGAGCATCTCGTCGGCTTCGTCGAGCACGGCGACGCGAAGGGCGGAAAGATCGAGCGCGCCGCGTTCGAGGTGGTCGCGAAGGCGTCCCGGCGTGCCGACGACGATATGGGCGCCGCCCTGAAGCGCGCGGCGCTCCTTGGAGGCGTCCATGCCGCCGACGCAGGTGGCGATGCGGCCGCCGGACTTGGCATAAAGCCAGGTCAGTTCGCGGCTGACCTGGAGGGCAAGCTCACGGGTCGGGGCAATGACCAGCGCAAGCGGCTCGCGAATGAAGGGGAGGACTCCGGTCGGCTCAAGGAGCTGCGGCGCCATGGCGAGGCCGAACGCCACCGTCTTCCCCGATCCGGTCTGCGCCGAGACGACAAGATCGCGCCCTTCGGCTTCGGCTTCAAGAACGGCGGCCTGAACGGGCGTCGGCGCGGCATAGCCGCGTTCGGAGAGCGCTTCGGAAAGAAGCGGCGGCAATTGTGAAAAAGGCATGGCTGCCACATGGGCGGTAAAGGGGGCGAGAGCAAGGCAGGGAGAGGTTTACCCTTGCGCGAGGTCTTGCGTCTCCGCTCGTCTCGAGCGAAGTCGAGAGACGGAGGCACAGAGGCCGGTGCGTGGTCTCCCGACTTCGCTCGAAACAAACGGTGTTGGGTGGGGCCGTGCCAAAGCAGTAGTCAAAATCCTGTACCCGCCGCGATTTTGGGGCGTGCCGTCGCTTGACTCATCCGGCCGCCCAACCTATTTGCCGGCCTATCCCGATAACCGGTTGCCCGGCGGCGCTTGCGCGCGCGTCGGCTGTGCTTGTTTGAGGGCCCATTGAAGCTTTGAGATGGACCGGTGGCCAGCCGGTCCGTGGAGCAGGAGGAACTACCCCATGGCACGTATTGCGGGTGTTAACATCCCGACCAACAAGCGCGTCGAAATCGCGCTTACCTACATTCACGGCATCGGCCGCACCAAGGCGAAGGAACTCGCCGCCAAGATCGGCATCGCGCCCGAGCGCCGTGTGCAGGACCTTTCCGACCAGGAAGTGCTGCAGATTCGCGAAGCGATCGACGCCGATTACACGGTGGAAGGCGATCTTCGCCGCGAAGTGGCGATGAACATCAAGCGGCTGATGGACCTCGCGTCCTACCGCGGCCTTCGTCACCGCAAGGGCCTGCCAGTCCGCGGCCAGCGCACCCACACCAATGCCCGTACCCGCAAGGGCAAGGCCAAGCCGATCGCCGGCAAGAAGAAGTAAGGGGTAGATCGACATGGCACAGGCACCGCAGCGCCTCCGCAGGCGCGAGCGCAAGAACATTACGGCCGGCGTTGCGCACGTGAACGCCAGCTTCAACAACACCATGATCACCATCACGGACGCGCAGGGGAACGCAATTTCCTGGTCGTCGGCCGGAACGATGGGCTTCAAGGGCAGCCGCAAGTCGACGCCGTACGCAGCGCAGGTCGCCGCCGAAGACGCGGGCAAGAAGGCCGCGGAACATGGCGTGCGCACCCTGGAAGTCGAAGTGAAGGGCCCGGGCTCGGGCCGCGAAAGCGCGCTTCGTGCGCTTCAGGCGGTGGGCTTCACCATCACCTC
>DASVUO010000177.1:0-5492 GCA_036386995.1 Allosphingosinicella sp.
CGCGGAAGTCGCTGCCTTCTTTATCTGCGGCCCGGGCCCGATGATGGACGCAGCGGAAGAGGCGCTCTGCGACAGCTCAGTGCCCCGCGAAAAGATCCACATCGAGCGCTTCACCGCCGACCGGCCCGCCGAGGCGCTTGCCGCCCAACTGCAGCGAATGTCGCAAGGCGCGCAGGGCCTAGCCATGCTGGTTACCCTTGACGGCCGTAAGCGCCGGGTGCCGTTCAGCGCCGAGGCCGGTAACATCCTCGACAGCGCGCGCGAGGCGGGGCTGCCGGCCCCTTTCGCCTGCAAGGCGGGCGTCTGCGCGACTTGCCGGGCGCGCGTCCTGTCGGGCGAGGTAGAAATGGCGGCGCGCTACGGCCTTACCGACGAGGAAGTCGCCGCCGGCTACGTGCTCACCTGCCAGTCAGTGCCGAAAGGCGAAGGCGTCGAGCTGGACTACGACGCCTGAGCCCCGGCAGCGCCGCTCAGCGCGTGCCCTGCTGCCCTCGGTCGCGTCCGCCGGCCATTTCGTAGCCTTCGAGATCGCCGTGGAAGCCGATCACGCTCCTCACGGTTTTCTGCATCACCGCCATGCGCTCGCCGAGCGGCGCGCCGGTGCGGCGGATCATCACGGCAATGGCATAGCTGTGCCCATCGGGCGCGGTAACGATGCCGATGTCGTTATAACCGGCCTGCACCCCGCCGAGCACCTGGCCGGTGCCGGTCTTGTGCGCCAGCCGCCAGCCGCCTGCCAGGCCGCCCTTAAGGCGCTGCGGCCCGGTCTTGGTGTTGCTCATGATCGACAGCAGTTTCTGCGTCGAACCCGGCGACAGCAGTTCGCCGCGCTTCAGCTTGGCAAGCGCATCAACGATGCCGAGCGGCGTCGCGCCGTCCATCGGGTCCTTGATGTAGCTTTCAAACGCCGCCCGCCGCACGGAGGCCGGCACCGCATCGCGCGCCGTGTAGAAGCCGCCGTTATAGGCATAGCTCTGCCTCCATTCGATGCCTGCGATCTTGCTCTGGAGGAGCCGTTCGCCCGGGCCGAAGCGGATGCCGCTGATGCCCTTGTTGCGCAGGAACGCGCGCACCGCCTCCGGACCGCCGGCACGCCAAAGCACCGCGTCGTTACAGGTATTGTCGCTTTGCTGAAGCGCCCGCGTCATCAGGCTTTCGACGCTGGCCGTGTAGCCGTTGGCGCCGATCTGCTTGGCGACCGGCTGGTGGAACAAGGTCATGTCCGCCTTGGTCAGCGTCACAGGGCGGCTGAGGCTCAAGTCGCCGCGATCGGCCTTGTCGAGCGCGGTCAGCGCCACCCAGAATTTGCTGACGCTTTGCTGGGGGAAGAAGGTGTTGCCGTCATAGGCGGCGGTCCAGCCGGTCTCGACGTCCGCAACAGCGATGCCGATGTCGCCGTTGAACGCTTCGCCAAGCGCGCGGATCTGTGCCTCAAGCGCGCGATGCGCGGGCGATTGCTCGCTCCCGGCGGACCGGAAATTGGGCGAATAGCCGCGTGTCTGAGCGGTGCGCACCGGCGCTTTCGACACCTTGGGAGCCCCCGCGGGAGGCTCGGTGCGCTGCGCGGCCTGCGCCTGCGTGAACGCCAGGGCGAGAAGCGCCACGCCAGGCACGGCGCCCAGCAGGTGCCGGCGGAAATTACGTCCTTCTTCGCTGAGACGGCGATGCAAACGTGCCACTGGCCCCTCCCTAAGTGCTTTTGCCCGAAGGGAATCATCTAAACAACGCCGGCTTAGCGCCAGCTTAATCCTGCGCTCGAGCGACGAGACGTGCGCCGGCTGCGACGGACTCCCGCCGCAGCCGGAACGTACGCTTAGAAGCTCAGCCGCGCCGTCAGCCGGAGGTCACGCCCGGCAAGCGGCGCGACATCCTTGAGGAAGCTGGCATGCCGCCGCGCGTCCACGTCGAAGATGTTGTTGGCGGCAAGCGTGATGCTGGTGTTGCGAAGGCTCCGCACCGGCTGGAACGACACGGACGCGTTCACCATCGTATAGCCCGGCGTCGGCGTCTCGAACGCGGCGAGGCGCTTCTGCGCGGACACCCGCTCCACTTCCAGCCGGGCCTGAACGCGCTCGGCCTTGGCTTCGAGCCCGCCCATCAGGCGCAGCGGCGGAATGCGGGGCGCGGCGCCGACGGAGTCGATGGTGGCGCGCACGTAATCGGCGACCCCGTCGAGGTTGATCGCGTAAATCCCGAGTTGCGCGAGGCGCACCGAGCCTTCCAGTTCGACGCCGAAGTAGCGCGCATCCGCCTGGCCGATCTGGAAAACGGGCAGTGCTTCGGCGAAGGTGCCGGTGCCGCGTTCGAAGATGTAGTTCTGGAACCAGCTGTGGAACACGGACGCGCCGAGGCTGAAGCCGTCGGTCTCCGCGTTGAACGTGCCCTCGATGCCCCAGCTCTTCTCCTTGCGCAGGTTCGGATCGCCCTGCTCGAAGGTCTGCGTGCCGGCATGGGCGCCGTTGGCGAACAGTTCCTCGGCCGACGGCGCGCGCTGGGTGTGCGACGCGTTGAAGCCGACGCGCACGCCCTTCGTCAGGGCATAGCTCGCGCCCGCCGAGCCCGAATAGGCATTGTAGCTGCGGCTCTGCGCAGGATTGCCGAGCCCGGCATCGGCCTCCGCGCTGACCTTCTGCCGCTCGAACCGAGCGCCGACTTCCGCGCGGAGCGGGCCGCGGACGTAGCTTTGCAGGGTGAACAGGCCGAACTGGCTGGTGCGGTTTTCGGGGAGGTACTTCTCGTCGCCGATCACCTCCAGGTGGCGGCGGAAATATTGCAGGCCGAAGCCGCCGCCCCAGCCGTTGCGGAGAGACTGGAGGAACTCCAGCCGCCCTTCCGCGCCCTTGGTCAGGAAGGTGGTGCCGATGTCGCCGCTCTCTTCCAATTCGTCGTGCTGGTAATCGGAATAGCCGGCGCGGAAGCGCGCGGTGTCAACGAAGCCGGAGCCGAGATCGAACTCGGCGCGCCCGTCCACCCGGGTCTGCTTGACGTCGATGCGCGGCGCTTCGGCTTCGGCGTCCGGGTCGGTCGAGTAGCGTACCGGTACCCCGTAGAGGCTGTCGTAGCGGTTGACGGAGAAGCCGACATTGTTGCCGCCGCTGATATAGGCCGCGCCAACCGCGAAATCGGAGGTCTCGGCGGCGGTGTTGGGCAGGCGGCCGCGCAGCTGGGCCAGCGCCCGCACCTCCGGATCGGCGCTCGCCGCGGCTTGGGCGCGCAGCTGGGGCGCGAGGACGAAGCCGCCGATCTCGAGGTCGTCTGTGTTGGTGTAATTGCCGTCGAAGTGGAGAACAAAGCCCCCGCCCACCGGCAGATCGACGGTAGCGTTGGCAGACCGCTCGTTCGCCGCCGAGCCATAAGTGGCGATCGCCTCGATGTGCGCGGCTTCATCGGGCACGCGGCGCGGAATGCGGGCGTCGATGACGTTGACCACGCCGCCAATCGCCGCCGATCCGAACAACAAGGCTGCCGGGCCGCGTAAAACTTCGATCCGCTCGGCGGTAAGCGGGTTCACCGCAACCGCATGATCGACGCTGGTGTTGGACGCATCGAGGCTGCCGATGCCGTCGGTCAGCACGCGCACGCGCTCGCCCTGGAAGCCGCGCAGCACCGGCCGGGAGGCATTGGGGCCGAATGAGGTGGCGGACACGCCCGGCTGCCTGGCAAGCGTCTCGCCGATCGTGGTGCGCAGCTCACGGGTCAGTTCGGCGCCCGAGACGATGGAGGTGCCGGAAAGTACGTCCTCGCGACGGCGGGCGAAGCCGGTGACGACGATCTCCTGCGCGTGGTCGGCATGGGGATCGGTGCTGTCGGCGGCGGCGTCCGCTTGCGGAGCTTCAACCTCGGTCGTGTCGGGGGTCACCGGCTCAGCGGTCTGGGCAAAAGCAGGCGCGGCGAACAAGAGGGAGCTGGCGCTGGCGAGGGCAAGGCATTTCAACAAGGGTAAGAACCTCCCGAGGGTGCGGCGAAGTAGAGTGTGACAATATATCAGGCTGAGCCGCCGCCGTGGCACCGGCTTCCTTTCGCGCGGATGAACGAAGGCTAGAGAAAGGGGCGAAGCGCCATCCACCGCTCCAGCTTCGCGGCGAAAGGAAGGGTGAAAGCGGGGCTGCTCGACGGAAGCGGCAGGAGCGCGAGGCCGGCGCGCCCGGCGAGCTGCGGCATGCCGATCGCGGCCGCCTTGCCGCCGTTGAAGCCCACTGCCTGCAGTTCCGGCAAGGTGTCGGCAAGCTGCGCAACGCTGTTCGCCTCCACGTCCCGGATTGCGCCGTCGAGGCTGCCCCGGCGCCGCGCCGCGCCGACCGTGTCCCACAGCGCCACCCGCGCTTCGATCAGCGCCGCCAGCCGCTCCTCGTAGGCAAGCGGCTCGAGATCGCGCCCGATCACCGCGCCGAGCAAGCGCCAGAACTGGTTGCGCGGGTGCGCATAATACCGCGCTTTCGCCAGCGATTCCTCGCCGGGGAGGCTGCCGAGGACCAGCAACCGAGCTCGCTCGTCCGCGACGGGAGCGAAGGAGCGCTTTACCGCGTCCATGTCCGTTTCGCTTGGAGGTGTCGGGGCCGAAACTTTCATCGCCTCGGCACGTTGCCCAATCCGCCGCCTTCGTCCAGAGGGCGCGCGTCCTTTTCAAGGGGTGGAGAACAGGTTTTGGCGAGTTCGATGCGCGCCGCGGTGCTGGAAGGCCCGGGGCGGATGGAGGTGCGGGAGGTTGCGTTGCCGGAGCCCGGGCCGGGTCAGGTGCGGGTCCGGCTGGAAGGCTGCGGAGTTTGCGCGTCCAATCTCACCCCGTGGGAAGGCCCCGAGTGGATGGAGTTTCCAGGGGAGCCGGGCGGCCTCGGCCACGAAGGCTGGGGCGTGATCGATGCGTTGGGCGAGGGCGTAAGCGGCCTTTCCGTCGGCGACCGCGTCGCGGCACTGAGCTACAAGAGCTATGCCGAATACGACCTCGCCGAAGCCGATGCGGTGGTGCGGCTTCCGGACAGCCTGGCTGGACAGCCTTTCCCCGGCGAGCCGCTCGGCTGCGCTATGAACATCTTCCGCCGCAGCGAGATCGAGGCGGGGCAGACGGTCGCAATCGTCGGCATCGGCTTTCTGGGGGCGCTGCTCACCCGACTGGCGACCGACGCAGGTGCCAGGGTTATCGCGATATCTCGCCGCCCCTTTTCGCTGGACGTGGCGAAGCAGTTCGGCGCGGCCGAGCTCATTCCGATGGAGGACCACCACGCCATCATCGAACAGGTGAAGGAACTGACCGACGGCAAATTCTGCGACCGCGTGATTGAGGCGGTGGGCAAGCAATGGCCGCTCGACCTCGCCTCTGAACTCGTCAAGGAACGAGGCAAGCTGATCGTCGCCGGCTACCATCAGGACGGGCCGCGGCAGGTGAACATGTGGCTGTGGAACTGGCGCGGTATCGACGTCATCAACGCCCATGAGCGCGATCCCGCCGCTTATGCGGAAGGCATCCGCGACGCGGTGGAAGCTGTCGCGTCCGG
>DASVUO010000178.1:0-5546 GCA_036386995.1 Allosphingosinicella sp.
ACCGTCCCGCCATGCGCGAAATAGCCGACCAGAAATGCCGCGTCGCCGTGCCGCTCGCGCATCAACTGGCCGAGGTTGAGCTCGCCGCGATTGCGCATGTCCGTTGCCCGTGCGTCGCCGGTGTGGCTGTTGTGGCTCCAGATAACCACCTTGCCGGGCCTGCCGGTCTGCGCCTCCGCATGCGCGGCGATGTCCTCAACGGTGCGCTCCATCGAACGGTCGCGCGCGTTCCAGGCGAGGGAGCCGCCATAAGCGACGCGAAAATACTCCTCCCCCGCCTTCACCGAAGCGGCGGCGCGAACCGCGGCGAAATGCTCTTCGGCGTCGCGAGGTTCGGTCGGCCTCCCCATCGTACCGACGATGCCGGTCACAGCTTCGGCTTCCCTTTTGCAGGAGGTGCGGCCGCCGACCGTTGCTTCGCCGTAGGCGCTGGTCGACCTTTTGTAGGGGCGGAAGCAGCGGTAGAATTTTTCCGCGCGCGTCGCGGCGCTGGTGTCGCGCGTTCGCAGATATGCCAGCACGGAGTCGGCGGCGTTGAAGATGTCGTAGACGTCCATGCCGTAGACGCCGACCCGCTGCGCTTCGGGCTTCAAAAGGTTGGAAGCGCGAAGCCGCTCGATGAAGTCGGCGAAATCCGCGTTGGGCCACATCCACTGAGGGAAGTTGGTGAAGCCGCGGAGCGCCTCCGCCGCGCTGCGGTCTCCGCTTAAACCCCGGACGTAAAGGTTCACCCGCCAGGTCGGCGACCAGTCACCCTCGATGGCGATCGCGTTGGCGCCGTGGGTCTGGATCAGCTGCTCGGTAAGGCGGCCGCGCTCGCGATAGAATTCGCTGGTGCCGTGGGTGGACTCGCCGAGCATGAAGCGGCGCACATTTTGTGTCGCGGCGATGATCGCCGCATAATCTTGGTCGCTGCCTGAAATCGGCACCGCCGCTCGGGAAATAGCTGAGGCGGCGGTACGCGTGTTTTCAGAATCAGCCGGCGCAGCGCCCGTCGTTCTGTTGGCGCTGTTGTCCGCGGTTCCCAACCAGCCGCCGCTGCTGCAGGCGCAAACGGCGGCAAGCAGAGCGGCTGAGCCGGCAAGCTTCGCAGAGATCAGCTTCACCTGCCACCCCCCGCGCGCAGCTGATCCGCGTTCCCGACGTTCCGGATCGAAGACTCCCGATCGTATTTTGGCGCTGCTGCAGGTGAGCCGGCGTTCGTCTCTCCGGCGCGAAGGCGGTTCGTTGCCGCACGTTTAAACGTCCGCATTTTGGAAGGCGTTCTGCACGGAAGGTTGAAAGCCACCGGAGATGCCTCGGACAGGAGCTCAGGAACAAGCCAAACGGCATTGCGGTTCTCGCCGTTCCTGGGATTCTGCCTGATTCAAGTTAGTAGCCGGACCTGATCACCTTGTGCGTGGATCAAGATAGGCTGTTGGCCTTGTTCAGTTAGTTGCGCCCAAATAGGTGGCCGGGTCGCCCGGCGCCCATGGCGCCGTCCTCAGCATGATCAATTTGAACAGGTCGGACCGCAGGTGATTGTTGAGCCATGCGCGCAGATGCGGCAGCTGCTGGGAATCGAACCAATCCCGATCGACTGCGGAAAATTGACGCACGAAGGGCATGATCGCCGCGTCGGTTACGCCGCGAGCAGATCCGCTGAGCTGATCGCTGGCTGAAAGCCTGAACTCGAGTATGCGGAGGAACGCTAATCCACGGTCGCGGTGCTCTAGTGGATCCCCGGTGTGCCGCTCCGGATACTTGTAAGCGTCGAGATCGATTTTGAAGTGCTCGTCGTTCGCTGCAATCAGTGCGGCATCGTCTCGCTGTAGCCAACCTTCCGGATCGCACCTCGACAGGGCCCAGCGCATAACCTCCAGGCTCTCGTCGATGACCTCGCCCTCCGGCACGACGAACACGGGCACGGTTCCTTTTGGTGAAGCCGTAAGCATCGGCGCCGGTTTCTCCCTGAGCTTCACCTCCCGCAACTCGTATCGCATGCCGGCAACCGCCAGAGCGAACCTTGCTCGCATTGCGTAAGGACACCGACGGAAGCTGTAGAGGATGGGGGTGCCCTGTGCCGGCAGCAGTAACTCATCCCGCATCGCGGCTCAGGCTTCCACCAGCACGCCGGAATATTGCGGATCCTCCAGCGCGCGGCCGGCGCCGTTGGCGACGCAAATGAGCGGATCGTCGGCAACCGACACGGGAAGGCCGGTGGAGTTGGAGAGCGCCCGGTCCATTCCCTTGAGCAGCGCACCGCCGCCGGTCAGCACGATGCCGGTATCCACCATGTCGGCGGCAAGTTCGGGCGCGGTATTTTCCAGCGCCGTTCGAACGGCACCCAGGATCTGACTGACCGGTTCGGCAAGCGCCTCCGCGATCTCCAACTGGGTGATCACGATCTCCTGCGGCATGCCGGCGCTCAGGTGGCGCCCGCGGACCCGCATGGTTGCGCCGTCGCCCTCCGGCTTCACTGCGGAGCCGAGCTCGATCTTGATCCGCTCGGCGGTTGTTTCGCCGATCATGAGGTTGTGCTTGCGCCGGATGGCCGCGGTGATGGCATCGTCCATCTTGTCGCCGCCCACCCTGAGCGACGTGCTGTAGGCGAGGCCTTGCAGCGACAGCACCGCCACCTCCGTGGTGCCACCGCCGATATCGACAACCATCGCGCCGACCGGCTTGGTCACGGGCAGGCCCGCGCCGATCGCCGCCGCCATCGGCTCTTCGATCAGCCACACCTTGGAAGCGCCGGCATTGGTTGCCGCATCGCGAATCGCGCGCCGCTCCACCGAGGTCGAGCCGGATGGGACGCAAACGACGATTTCAGGGAAGCGCGGAAAGCGCGACGCCCCGCCATGCGCCTTGTTGATGAAATGCTTGATCATCTGTTCGGCGACTTCGAGGTCGGCGATCACTCCGTCGCGAAGCGGCCGCACCGTCTGAATATGGTCGGGCGTCTTGCCCATCATCAGCTTGGCGGCGGCACCGACGGCGCGCACGCGCCGGATGCCGTTGATCGTCTCCAATGCGACCACCGAAGGCTCGTTGAGCACGATGCCCTTGCCCTTGGCGTGCACCACCGTGTTCACCGTGCCGAGATCGATGGCGATGTCGTTGGAAGGCAATCGAAAGATGCGCGAAAATAGCATGTGCCAAAAAGTCCTGACGCTTACGGTGTTCGCTGAATGCCCTAGGGCAAGAGGCGGCGCGCGTCGCCCCTTCCGTCGCATCCGAGGCTGATGGAGGTTGAAAGTGGCGGCGCCTTGCCACGCCCCCTCCCGGCCGTTACGCCCACCAAAAGGCCGGGAGAGGGCGATGCGCATCGCATGCCTGGGCGGAGGTCCCGCCGGGCTGTATTTCGCAATTTCGATGAAGCTGCGCGACCCCGCGCACGAAATCGACCTGTTCGAGCGCAACCGCGCGGACGACACGTTCGGCTGGGGCGTCGTCTTCTCCGATCAGACGGTAGAGAACCTCCTCGCCAACGACGCCGTTTCGGGCGCGACGATCCAGGCGGAGTTCGCCCATTGGGACGACATCGACGTCCACATTCACGGCGAGACGATCCGCTCCTCGGGCCATGGCTTCATCGGCATCGGCCGCAAGCGGCTTCTCGCGATCCTGCAGGACCGGGCGCGGGAACTCGGGGTGAAACTCCACTTCGAAACGGAAGCGAGCGCGCGGCTCGATGATTGGTCGGACTACGACCTGGTGATCGCTGCAGACGGCGCCAACAGCCGCATCCGCAACGCCTACCAGGACCATTTCCAGGCCGACATCCAGCTCCGCCGCAACCGCTTCTACTGGTTCGGGACCGAGAAGGTGTTCGACGCCTTCACCTTCGCCTTCGAGGAGACCGAGGCCGGGTGGGTGTGGGCGCATGCCTACCGCTTCGACGACAACCGTTCGACCTTTATCGTGGAGATGGCGCCGGAGACCTGGGCGGGTCTCGGCCTCGACCGGATGGAGCAGGACGAGGCGATTGCCTTGTGCGAGCGGATCTTCGCCAAATACCTCGACGGCAATCCGCTGATGTCAAACGCCCGCCATCTGCCGGGGCCGCAGGCTTGGCTGCAGTTCAAGCGAATCGTTTGCGAGCGTTGGTCGTACCGGAACCTGATCCTGCTCGGCGACGCCGCCCATACCGCGCATTTCTCCGTCGGTTCGGGCACCAAGCTTGCGCTGGAGGACGCGATCAAGCTCGCCGAGGTGCTGAGCCGCCCTGGCCTGTCGCGCGAAGCGGCGCTGGAGGAGTATCGCGAAGAGCGGCAGGTGGAGGTGCTCAAGCTTCAGAACAGCGCGCGCAATTCCACCGAGTGGTTCGAGACGCTGGAGCGCTACCTCCATTTCGAGCCTGTGCAGTTCGCATATTCGCTACTCACCCGCTCACAGCGGGTGAGCCATGAGAATCTGCGCCTGCGCGACAAACCTTGGCTTGAGGGGGTCGAGCGCTGGTTTCAGTCGAGAGCGCGCGGCGCGCCGGTCAACGATCCCGCGCCGCCGATGTTCGCGCCGTACCGGCTGCGCGATTTGCACCTTGAGAACCGCGTCGTGGTATCGCCGATGGCGACTTATTCAGCGCAGGACGGTGTGCCGAACGACTTTCACCTCGTCCACTACGGCACCCGTGCGCAAGGCGGAGCCGCTCTCGTTTACACCGAGATGACCTGCGTTTCCCCCGACGGGCGGATCACGCCGGGCTGCTCGGGCATCTACATCGACGAGCAGGTGGCGGCTTGGAAGCGCATCGTGGAGTTCGTCCACGCCAACAGCCACGCCAAGATCTGCCTCCAGCTCGGTCATTCCGGTCCAAAGGGCAGCACCAAGGTCGGCTGGCAGGGCTATGACGTGCCGCTCGACAGCGGCAATTGGCCGGTGATGGCCGCCTCCGACGTGCCGTGGAGCCCGGCCAACCAGGTGCCGAAGCCGATGACGCGGGCGGACATGGACTTGGTGCGGGACCAGTTCGTCGCGGCGGTGCGGCGCGGGCTGGAGGCCGGCTTCGACATGGTCGAGCTCCACGCTGCGCACGGCTATCTGCTTTCGAGTTTCATCACGCCGCTGACCAACCGGCGCACGGACGAATATGGCGGCAGCCTAGAGAACCGGCTGCGCTTCCCGCTGGAGGTGTTCCGCGCGATGCGGGCGGATTGGCCCACGGAGAAGCCGATGTCGGTGCGCATTTCCGCCAACGACTGGATGGGCGATGCCGGCGTGACGCCGGATGAGGCGGTGGCGATCGGCCGTGCCTTCGCCGAAGCGGGGGCGGATTTGATCGATGTCTCCGCCGGACAGACGTGGGCCGACAGCCGCCCGGTCTATGGCCGAATGTTCCAGACGCCGTTTGCCGACAAGATCCGCAACGAAGCACGCGTCGCGACCATGGCCGTCGGCAACATCTTTGAGGCGGATCACGTGAACTCGATTCTTGCCGCTGGTCGAGCCGATCTGGTGGCGCTGGCGCGGCCGCATCTGATCGACCCGATGTGGACGCTGCGCGCGGCGGCGGGGCACGATTACCGCGGCGTGCACGTGCCGCCGCCTTACGTCGGCGGCATGGC
>DASVUO010000179.1:0-1932 GCA_036386995.1 Allosphingosinicella sp.
GCATCAAGGCCACGACCACCGAGCGGCTCGGCTTCACCGGACGCGGCGAAGGCATAGCGGCGCAGGCGATCGCCACTATCAGCCTTCCGGAGGACCAATGATCAAGAGCCTGGCAATCGCCGCCCTTCTCGCCGCCCCGACGACCGTTTCCGCGCAATGCGTGACCCGCCAACAGATCGCCGACGCGGCGATGACGCTGACACCGTATGCCGTCGAAGCTATCACCGAGAAGTGCCGCGCGCACGTTTCGGCTACGTCCTTCCTGGCGGCCAAGGGTACGGCTCTGCACGACCGCTTGGCCGCCGAAGGCGCTGGGCGCGAAGCCTCCGCCGCCAAGGCCATTCTCGCGATCATGGGTCCCGACGTGCCGCCGATCAAAGACAGTGAGTCACTGGTCAAGGTGATGGGTTCGATGGTCAGCGGCATGATGGTTGCCGATCTTCCGATCGAAAGCTGCGAAGAGATCAGCGGCATGCTGGAAGCGATCTCGCCGCTGCCGGCGCAGAATATCGGCCTGCTCGCGGCCTCGGCGGCGGGCCTGGTCAGCGAGGGCCAGAAGGCACCCGCAGGCAAGGCAAAGGGCGCGAAGGCCAAGGGCCAGTTCGAAATTTGCAAGGATGAATGAGCCGCGCGGCGAGGTGCTGCCGCCCGAGTTGATCGCCGCCGCGCGCCGAGTCGTAGAGGCCAACCGCGCGGCCGGGCTGCGGGTCACCCTCGCCGAGAGCTGCACAGGCGGGTTGGTACTCGCGGCGCTCACTGAAATTCCCGGCTGCTCCGACGTGGTGGAGGGCGGCTTCGTCACTTACTCCAACGAGATGAAGTCGGCTTTGCTCGGGGTTTCGGAGGACCTGCTGGAGACGTTCGGCGCGGTGTCCGTAGCCACCGCCTGGGCGATGGCGCAAGGCGCGCTGAAGCGGACCCGTGCTGACACGGCCGTGGCGATCACCGGCGTTGCCGGGCCGGGCGGCGGCAGCGAGCGCAAGCCGGTCGGCACGGTGATCTTCGCCCGGGGGCGGCGCGGCGGCGATCCGAAGGATGTGATGGCCGACAGCCGCGCCTTCGGCGATTTGGGCCGTGGCGGCGTTCGGCTTCAGGCGGCACTGTGCGCGCTCGAGCTGTTGATGCCGTCCGACCCGGAAGAAGCGCCGCCAGGACCGTAAAGCTGGTGCGCGCGCTCCTCGAACGCGCCGATCATCCGCCGGAGCGCCCGGTCGAACATCTGGCCAGCAAGCGTCTCAAAGATGCGGGAGCGGAAGGCGAAATCGACGCAGAAGTCGATCTTGGTCCCGCCTTTGCCGTCGGGCGCGAAGTGCCAGTTGTTGTTGAGGTATTTCAGCGGGCCCTCGATATACTCCACCTCAACGCTGTGCGGCCGGTTCTTCGTCACCCTCGACGCGAAGGTTTCCTTCAGCGATTTGAAGCCGACCACCAGATCGGCCACCATCAAGGTCTCGGTATCCGACCGAACCCGGGTCGCCGCCACCCAGGGGAGGAACTCCTGATACCTTTTCACGTCCGCGACCAGATCGAACATCTGCTCGGGTGAGTAAGGCATGTGCCGCGTTTCGGTGTGGCGGGGCATGAGGGATCAACGCCCCAGCGCGAGCTTGGCTTCGCGCGCCGCCTTCATCTTCGCGAAGTCCGCGCCCGCATGGTAGCTCGATCGGGTAAGCGGAGACGCCGCAACCATCAGGAAGCCCTTCGCGCGCGCGATCGCCGCATAAGCGCTGAACGCGGCGGGGGTGACGAACTCCTCCACCTTAGCATGGCGCGGCGTCGGCTGGAGATATTGGCCCATGGTCAGGAAATCGACGTCGGCCGAGCGCATGTCGTCCATCACCTGGTGCACTTCCAGCCGCTGTTCGCCGAGACCGGTCATGACGCCTGACTTGGTGAAGATGGTCGGATCCTGCCGCTTCACGCTCTCCAGCA
>DASVUO010000180.1:0-2312 GCA_036386995.1 Allosphingosinicella sp.
TTCCTCCTTCACCTCGCGCGCACCCGCCGCTTCGGGCGATTCGCGCCGGTTGATCCCCCCGCCGGGAAGCACCCAAAGGTGGGTGGGTCCGTAGCTGTTGCGGATCAGCAGGAGTTCGCCGGCCGGGTTGAACACCATCACCTTGGCGCCGCGCGTCTTCACCCGAAAGACGCGGAACACCGCCTTGCGCACCCGGTAAAGGATCTGCATCGCCATTCGCATCGCGGCAGCATAGCGCACTGGCGCCCGCGCCGCGCGGGCCTATATCGCTTCCTATGACCTTTTCCGCAGACCCCCGCCGCTTCCTTTACCGCGAGGATGCCTTGTCCCCCGATGCGGCGCTTCGCCTGACCGCCGACGCGCTCGCACGCTGCGACGACGGGGAGCTGTTTTTGCAATATACCGCGTCGGAAAGCTTCGGCTTCGACGACGGCCGGCTGAAGACCGCTGACTTCAACAGCCAGGCCGGCTTCGGCCTGCGCGGCGTGTCCGGCGAAACCACCGCTTTTGCCCATGCCAACGAGCTTTCGGAAGGCGCCATCCGCCGCGCCGCCGAGACGATGGCGGTGCTTGATCCGGCCACGGGCACTCGCCCCGCTCCGCCGCGCCGCACCAACACCGCGCTTTACACCGACTCCGATCCATTGAGCCTGGTGCCGTTCCCCAAGAAGGTCGCGCTCTGCCAGCAGATCGACGCCGCCGCCCGCGCCCGCGACCCCCGGGTCGTGCAATGCTCGGTAAGTCTCGCCGCAAGCTGGTCGGTGATCGAGATCGTCCGGCCGGACGGCTTCGTCGCCCACGACGTGCGCCCGCTGGTCCGCCTCAACGTCCAGATCATGGTGGAGCAGAACGGCCGCCGCGAGACCGGCTACCATGGCCTTGGCGGCCGTTACCTTTACGACGACCTGTTCGAGCCCGCGACCTGGAACCGGGCGATCGACGTCGCCCTCGCCCAGGCCTTGGTGAACCTCGAAAGCGTCGCCGCGCCCGCCGGCGAAATGACGGTGGTGTGCGGCCCCGGCTGGCCCGGCGTCCTTCTCCACGAAGCGATCGGCCACGGCCTGGAAGGCGATTTCAACCGCAAGGGCACCTCCGCTTTCGCCGGCCGGATCGGCGAGCGGGTCGCTGCGCCGGGCGTGACGGTGGTGGACGACGGCTCGATCGGCGGAGGGCGCGGCTCGCTGTCGATCGACGACGAAGGCACGCCGACCCAGTGCAACACCCTGATCCAGGATGGAATTCTCAAGGGTTATATCCAGGATCGCCTCAACGCCCGGCTGATGGGAGTCGAGCCGACCGGCAACGGCCGCCGCGAAAGCTTCGCCCACGCGCCGATGCCGCGGATGACCAACACCTTCATGCTCGGCGGCCAGGACGATCCCGGTGAAATCCTCGCGCGGGTCAAGAACGGCATTTACGCCAAGAGCTTCGGCGGCGGCCAGGTGGACATCACCAGCGGCAAGTTCGTCTTCTCCTGCACCGAAGCCTACCTCATCGAAAACGGCCGAATCGCCGCGCCGCTGAAGGGCGCGACCCTGATCGGCGACGGACCGACCGTGCTCACCAAGGTCGCCGCGATCGGCAACGACATGGCGCTTGACGAAGGCATCGGCGTCTGCGGCAAGGGTGGCCAGTCGGTCCCGGCCGGCGTCGGTCAGCCGACCTTGCTGATCGAGGGCCTCACCGTCGGCGGAACGGCTGCGTGAGCGGCTGGAAGGAAGATGTTCTGAGCTACTGGTTCGGGCTCGACCCGAAGCAATGGTGGAACGGCGGCGGCGAATTGGACGAGGCGATCCGAAAGCGCTTCGCCAAGCTTTGGGATGCGGAGCGCAGCCGTCCCGTCTCGGACTTCCTCGCGGCCGGCCCGCGCGAGGCGCTCGCCGCCGTGGTGCTGTTCGACCAGTTCCCGCGCAACATGTTCCGCGGCCATGCCGACCAGTTCGCCACCGACCATATCGCGCTCGCCGTCGCCAAGGCGGCGGTGGACGCGGGTTGGGACGACCCCCTCTCACCCGCCGAACGCGGCATCCTCTACATGCCGTTCCAGCACAGCGAGAATTTGGACGACCAGCAGCGCTCGGTCGCCCTCTTCACCGCGCTCGGCGATGATTACCGGCTCGAGTTCGCGCGCAAGCATCACGACGTGATCGAGCGTTTCGGCCGCTTTCCCCACCGCAACGCGATCCTCGGCCGCCGGCCGCGTCCGGCCGAAGTGGATGCCGGCGACGTGGTGCCCTGGTAGTGGCGCTGGTCGAACTCGCCACTTTCTACAACAGCTTCGAGGCGGGGATCGTCCACGGCCGCATGGAGTC
>DASVUO010000181.1:0-1509 GCA_036386995.1 Allosphingosinicella sp.
GGAAGCACGATCCAGAAGCTTACCCCGAGCAGGGAGGCGAGTGCCGAACCTAGCGCACACGCCCATAGCCAGTGTTCGATAAGGATGTGCTCGCCGATCCGGTGCACGGCACGCAGGATCACCGCGAGCACCGCGGCTTGTACGCCAAGGAACAAGGCCGCAAGCAGCGTGCCTTCCATCCGCAGGCGCGTGTAGAGCCAGGCAAGGACCATCATCAGGATGAAGCCCGGTAGCATGAAGCCAAGCCCGGCGAGCAACCCTCCGAGCCGCCCCTTTGCGCGGATACCCAACTGAACGCAGAGTTCGTGCGCTTCGGGTCCGGGCAACACTTGCATCACCGCCAGAAGCTTGTTGAAGCTGCCGCCACCGATCCACTTTTCCTCGTCCACCAGTTCACGGCGGATCATGGCAATCTGGGCAACCGGCCCGCCGAACGCCATGAACCCGAAGCGGAGGAAGCGCACGAACAAGGCGAGATGGCTGAGCTGCGGCGGCTGCGCCGGGGCTTCATCTGCTGATCCATCGGACCTGACGGAAGTGCTCATCTTTGCTCCGGCAAGTACGGGCACTGCCGCGTACTGTATGTCCGCAGGACCCAAAGGGGGCTTCGCCGCCGCCTTATTCCCTTAAACGCCCGCCTGCCTTGGCCGCCGCCGCGACGATGCGGTCGGAGATGGCTTTCAGCTCTTCCTCGGTGAAGCTCTTCTCGCCCGGCTGAAGCGTGACCTCCACTGCGAGCGACTTCATGCCATCGGGAACGCCCTGGCCGGTGAAGACGTCGAACAAGGCGACGCCGGTAATCGCCTGCTTGTCGGCGCCGCGCACTGCGCGGAGCAGTGCGTCGGCGGCGGTGTCGGCGGGGACCAGGAAGGCGAAGTCGCGGCTCACCGCCTGAAGGGCCGGTGGGCGGTAGGCTTCGCGCATGTGCCCGCCGCCGCCGCCGCCCCGCTTCTGCGGAATGGCGTCGAGGAAGATTTCCGCCGCGGCGACATCGCCGTCGAGGTCGAAGGCCCTGAGCGTCGAGGGGTGCAGCGCGCCGAACTCGGCCAGCGCGTTCTTCGGCCCGAGGCTGAGCCGCGCCGAGCGGCCGGGGTGGTAGACCCCGCCGGCCGGGGCGAGCGCCTGGAGGTTGTCCACCGGCGCCCCCGCCGCGGCCAAGATCGCGAGCGCTTCCGCCTTGGCATCATAAGCGTCGAAGCCGCCGGCCTTGCCTCCACGCCAGTGGCGAGGGCCGCGGTCGCCGGCGAGGACGATCGCCAGCGTCGGCCGCTCGCCGCCGGCCAGGTAGCGCCGGCCGACTTCGAACAGCCGCACGCTCGAGGCACCGCGCGCCATGTTGCGCCGTGCAGCCGCGAGGAGGCCGGGCAGAAGCGACGGCCGCATCGCCTTCATGTCTTCGCTGATCGGGTTCTCCAGAACCCATGCCGAGCCACCGAACGCAGCGGCTTCGCCTTCCGAAATAAAGCTCCACGTCACCGCTTCGTTGAGCCCGCGCGCCGCGGCGGTGCG
>DASVUO010000182.1:0-2132 GCA_036386995.1 Allosphingosinicella sp.
GGATTACCGCCTGCAGGGGCTTGCAGCACCGCCCGCGCGAGCACCTCGGGATCGCCACCGCGTTCGGCAGCCACCACGGCCAGCAGGCGGAACAGCGCCGTCTCCGGGAGAACAGCCTCGCTCATCCCGGCAAGCAGCCGCACCAGCGTCAGCTTCTCGGCGGGTGACCATTGCAGCCTCTCGACCAGCCCCCGCACCGGCGCTGCCACGGCTGGAAGGAGCAGGAGCTCCGCCGCCGCTTCGGCCTCGGCCTTGAAACGCTTCAGGAACCCCAGCGGATCGGCGCGGGCAAAGCGGCGAAGCAGCCGGCGCGTGCCGATCGGGTCCTCGGCTATCGCTTCCGCAAGCGCCGCCGACGTCGCCATTGCGTCTTCGCCGGCCTCGCCGAGCAGCGCGCCGAGAGCCGCAAGCGCGTTTCCCGCCTCTCCGGTCGTTCCGCCGCCTGAGGCCTCCACCGCACCGCCTTCGAAAAGCATGTGCACGCCGCCCTGTTCGTCGCGGGCCAAGCGCCGGATCAGCCACCGGGCTTCGGCCGGAAAGGCAGCCATGCCGCGCCGGGCCATATCGCGGGCTTCATCGAGCCGCCACGGGGTTCCGTCGGAGCCCAGCCATAGGCGGCCGGCGGGGCGCCCTTCAACCAAAGCGGCAAACGCGGCGAAGTTGATCGCGGCCGGTACAGGCGCCTCCGGATTGAGCGCGGCAAGCTCGCCAAGCGTCGCCAGCAGTGAGCCCGCGCGCCGCCCGGCTTCCGGAATGGCTTCAAGGCTCCGGCGCAGCGCCGTCAGCAGTGCGGCATAGCTTTCGCCCGAACCCTCGGCCATTCCCTCGATCAGCTTGCGCAGAAAGGCGCGCCGGTTGGCGTGAAGCCCCGAGCGGTTCAGCGCGTCCCGCAGCACAAGCATCCAGAGCCGGCGCGAAAAGGAAGCCGGCGGCTCGTCGATCACCGGCTCCGCGGCGTGCGCCGCCCGCGTCTCGGCAAGGTAGGCCGACACCCACACCGCCTGGGCCGGCTCCAACACGGCGAGCAGCCTTTCGAGCAGCGGCTCGGGCATTTGCCACGCAAGCCTTCGGATCACCCGCTCGCTCGCCCCCTGCCGCCGCAGCATGGCGGCAAGCTCGCTAGGCGCCTCCCCGATCAGCCGGCCGAGCAGATCGGCCGGGTTCGAATCCCCGTCCACCGCGCCGCCATAAGGCCAGCTGCCGCCCACCAGAAAATGCTCAAGCGCTTCGACAAGCGTGGTGCCGACGCTGAGGACGGCGGCAAGCTGACGCGCCGCCTCGGGCGCGGGCGCCGGCGTCGCGCCCCTGCTGCTGCTTGCCGCATTGCCCAGCGCCTGCCGGATCGCGGCTCGGAGCGCCTCGGTCAGCCGCGCCTCCACTTCGCCCAGCGCGCCTTCCGCAAACCGCCCGAGATCTAGCTCGAGCCGGTCGATCCTGATCACCTCGCCCGCGCGGTCAAACTCATCGAACACCCGCTCGATCGCCGGCAGCAGGCGGCTGTGGTTTAGGCCCCCGATCCGGTCGAGCAGAGCCCATGCCCGAGCCTCCGATCCGCTCCGCACCTCGATTCGCTGGGACGCGACGGAGTGATTCATCCGAACAGGAGCAGTGACCTTTGCGGGCCGTTTCTTTTTCATTTCGCGTTTGGCGGCGGAATAGGAGGTAACAACATGCTTTGTGAGCCAGCCGATCGAGGTAGAAAGTCATAGAAACGGGAAGTCGCCTGGGCCGCTACTGTTGGCAGGGGATGCTGAAGCAGAGGCGGACGACCTTCCGGCGCGAGTGGGACCACACCCCAGAAGACCCCGGGTTGATCCAATCGCCGTTCAACTAGCCGCCTCCACCGTCCCGCCGGCCCTCCTTGCTCAGCTCCCGAACCATGCCGGCCTTTATATCGCTCGTTGCAATCGCGCGACCTGCCTCCGCAGCGCGCGTGCAGACATGACGGAGCACATTAACGATTGCGCCGCCCGACAGCTCATGTGCCCGCGCAAGCGCGGCGAAGTCGATTTGGTCCACACGCTCGCCCGGCACGTGGGCAAAGGCGGCGCGCCATAGCTGCAGCCGCGCGGCGAAGTCGGGAACGGGAAAATGAATCATCGCCTGAAATCGCCGGGCGAAGGCCACGTCGA
>DASVUO010000183.1:0-30590 GCA_036386995.1 Allosphingosinicella sp.
CAAGCGCCTTCACGACGACAAGCGCGAGAACGGCGAGGAGGATGATCATGATGGCGAGGATCCCCACCATGGCAATCACGCCGGGGACGTTGCCCATTTCGGTACGGATCATATCGCCAAGCGAGCGGCCGTCGCGGCGGGTGGAGAGGAAGAGGACGACGAAATCCTGCACCGCGCCGGCGAGCACGACGCCGACGAGAAGCCACAGCGTGCCGGGGAGATAGCCCATCTGCGCGGCAAGCACCGGCCCGACCAGCGGCCCGGCGCCGGCAATGGCCGCGAAATGGTGGCCGAAGAGGACCTTCTTGTCGGTCGGCACGTAGTCGAGGCCGTCGTTATGCCGGACTGCGGGGGTGCGCCGGGTCGGGTCGATTTTGAGCACCTTGTCGGCAATGAAGCGGCCGTAGAAGCGGTAGGCGGTGAGGTAGACGCAAAGCGCCGCGACCACGATCCACAGGGCGTTGATCGTCTCGCCGCGATGCAGCGCGACGACGCCAAGCGCAATCGCGCCGAGAACAGCCAGCAAGGCCCAGCCAATCCGGTTCAGCACCCTTGTCTCCCCTTTGTCGGCGGAGATGCTACAAAGCGGCTGCGGCAGGGGCCAGAGCAAAAGCGCCGCTTGCCGACGCGGCGCCGCGCGCCCTAAGCGTAAGCCCGGCTGAACAGGGGCGACAAAGCGTGATCCACATCCACGTCTTCGGGGCGAGCGGCCGGATGGGCCAGGCGATTGCGGACGCAGCCGCGGCGCGGTCGGATATCGCGGTCGGCGGGGAGAATGCCGACGTCTTCGTCGACTTCTCGGCGCCCGATGCGATCGAGCAGAATCTGCAAGCGGCGCGCGTGGCGGGGAGGCCGATCCTGATCGGCACTACGGGGCTGGCGGACCACCACCACGCGCTCATTGAGGAAGCGGCGGCCGAGATCGCGGTGATCCAGGCGGCGAACACTTCCCTCGGCGTTACTTTGCTCTCGCACCTGGTGCGGGAGGCGGCTGAGCGGCTCGGGCCGGCTTGGGACATCGAAATCGTCGAAATGCACCACCGGATGAAGGCCGACGCGCCTTCCGGCACGGCGCTAATGCTCGGCGAGGCGGCGGCCGAGGGGCGCGGCGTGGATCTCGGCGCCGTGTCGGACCGAGGCCGAGACGGCATCACCGGGCCGCGCCGAAGCGGCCATATCGGCTTTGCTGCCCTACGCGGCGGGACGGTGGCGGGGGAGCATCAGGTGATTTTCGCCTCGGACTTTGAGCGGATCGAGCTTGGCCACCGCGCCGAAAGCCGCTTTATTTTCGCGCGTGGCGCGATCGAAGCGGCGCTCTGGCTGGCCGGCAAGCCCGCCGGGCGCTACGCGATGGCGGACGTGCTGGGCCTGCAATGAGCCCGGAGGAGATCGCGGAAGTCTACCGGCGCCTCGCCGACCGCACGCCCAATCCGGAGACCGAGCTTGAATCGGTAAACCACTTCACCTTGCTCGTCGCGGTGGTGCTTTCCGCGCAGGCGACCGACGCAAGCGTCAACCTCGCCACCCGCGAGCTGTTCAAGACGGTTAACACGCCGCAGGCGATGGTGGCGCTCCGCGAGGAGGCGCTGAAGGGGCACATAAAGACGATCGGCCTGTTCAACACCAAGGCCAAGAACGTCATCGCCCTTTCCCAGGCGCTGATCGACAACCATGGTGGCGAAGTTCCCGCCGACCGCGACGCGCTTCAAGCGCTGCCCGGCGTCGGCCGCAAGACCGCCAACGTGGTGATGAACTGCGCGTTCGGTGCCGAGACCTTCGCCGTCGACACCCACGTCTTCCGGGTCTGCAACCGAATCGGCCTTGCGGAGGGCAAGGACGTGGTGGCGGTGGAGCGGGCGCTGGAAGCGACCACGCCGCAGCCGTATCGCCGCGACGCGCACCACCTTTTGATCCTCCACGGCCGCTATGTCTGCAAGGCGCGCAAGCCCGAATGCTGGCGCTGCGTCGTCGCCGATATCTGTCGCTTCGAGCCCAAGACGCCGCCGCCCGGCGAGGCGCTGCCGCCCAAGCGCCGCACGCTTAAGTGAGCTCGCCGCTTCAACAATTCGGATGTAATTTCCGTCATTTACCCCGTTGCAATTCCCCGAACCGGCCTTAGGCTCCGCGCCTCCCAGGGGGATGTTCGCGTAACGTGGGTCAGGTTCGTACATCGTTGGTCCATCGGGCCGCAGCATTGTTTCTTCTGCTTTTCACGGTGTCGGCGGCAGGTCCGGCATTCGCGCAAATCCCCTCCGTTCTCGAACAATTGACGGTGGTGACGCAGGATGCCGAGCAGGCGTCCTACATGCTGCGCTTTTCCCCCGCCGAGCCGCAGCACGCGGTGGTCAATGCCGATCCGCGCCGGCCGGAGCTGGTGATGCGCGCCACCGTGCGGGCGCCTCGCGTCGTTCAGCGCGCCGCCGGAAGCGCGCTGGTTCGGCAGATCAGCTTCGATACGGTGAACGGCGATCTCGTGCTCCGCTTCGAAACAGCGGGCGGCGCGAAGATCACGGCGCGTCCGGCCGGCGACAAAGTCGTGCAGGTGGTGGTGGAGCGGATCAGCGAGGACGAAGTGCGGGGCAGCCGGCCGCTCGGTTCAACCGGCGAAGCGGTGGTGCCGGCGAGCGACCTTCCCGAATATGCCCGCGAGGGCGGCTTCGTTGAGGGCGATTCCTACGAACTGGTGCCGCTCAAATATGCCGATGTCTCGGAAGTGATCGGCTTGCTGGTCGAGGGTGAGACGATCCAGCCCAACAACGTCTTCATTCGCCGCGAGCCCGGCTTCGGCTCGCCCGCCTCAAGCACCCAGCCCAATTACGTCAGCGCGCAGAACCAGGCGCAGCGCGAAAGCGTGCCGCTCGGCCAGTCCTTTCCGGGCCGCGGCCTTGCGGTGGACCGGCGCCTCAACGCAATCTGGATCACCGGCACGCCCGAGCGGATCGCGCGGGTGAAGGACCAGATCGCCTTGATCGACATCCCGGTCGATTCGGTGATCCTTGAAACCCAGTTCGTGGAGCTGACCGAAACGGGGGCACGCAACCTTGGCATCGATCTCAACAACGCATCCGGGCAAATCGCCGTTGGCACGCTGACCACCGGCGCCAATCTGCCCTTTGGCACCAACCTGTCGCGAATTCTGCCCTCGGCCGGGCTGCAGGCGGCGATCTATGCGCAGGTGCAAAAAGGGGAGGGGCGGATCGTGTCGCGCCCGCGCATCGCGGCGCAAAGCGGCTCCACCGCCAAGATCATCACCGGCGACGCGCTTCCGATCCTCACTTCCATCGCCCTGTCGGGCGTCAACGCCGTGTCGCAGCAGGTCCAGTATGTGAACGTCGGCGTCACGCTGCAGATCGCGCCGCGGGTGAGTTCGGACGGGTTCGTCACGTCGCAGATCTACGGCGTGGTCTCTTCGTTACCGGCTTCAGCCAAGGCTATCCAACGATCAGCCAGCGCGAGGCGGAGACTTCGGCATCGGTACGCGACGGCGAGACGTTCGTGATCGGCGGGCTGACGCAGGAGAATACGCTGCGCAGTAAGTCAAAGGTGCCGCTGCTCGGCGACCTTCCGGCGGTCGGCAATCTCTTCAAGGTGGATCGGTCGACCCGCTCCAAGACGGAGCTCTACATCGTGATCACGCTGTAACATTGGCGGTCGCGGGCGTTTCACTCGCCGCTTTGACGCACCCCGCGCAGGCGCAAGTCGCCGGCGACAAAATCCCCGGCAGCTATATCTGCGTGTTCAAGAAGGGCTCGGTCTCGCGCGGCAATGCGCAGGCGGAAGCCAACCGCTCCGCCCAGGCGGCCGGCGGCCAGGTGAAGCACGTCTACAGCGTCGCTCTTCAAGGCTTTGCGGCAAACCTTCCCGATCAGGCGCTTGAGCGCATGAAGGCGGCCAACCCCAACATTGCTTATTGCGAGCAGGATCAGGTGATCACCGCGCCGCCGGTGCGCGCCGATGCGCGTCCGAGCGGCGGCGGCACCGTTCAGCCGGCGCAGGAAACCCCTTGGGGCATCGCGCGAGTGAACGGCGGCGCGGCCGGCACCTTTGCCACCGCATGGGTGATCGACAGCGGCATCGATCTTACCCACCCCGACCTCAACGTCGATACGACGCGCAGCCGCAACTTCGTTGCCAATGAAACGTCGCCGAACGACTTGAACGGCCACGGCACCCACGTCGCCGGCACAATCGGTGCCTTGGACAACACGATTGGCGTGATCGGCGTTGCACCGGGCGCGCGCGTGGTTGCGGTTCGCGTCCTCAACCGACGCGGCAGCGGCACCAATTCTGGCGTGATCGCCGGGATCGACTATGTCGCCCAGAACGGCCGCTCGGGCGACGTCGCCAACATGAGCCTCGGCGGCGGCGTCAGCCAGGCGCTTGACGATGCGGTCGTTGCGGCGGCTTCGGGCGGAGTGCGCTTCGCGCTCGCCGCCGGCAACGAAAGCGACAACGCCAACAACCACTCGCCGGCGCGTGCCAACGGCCCGAACGTCTACACCGTTTCCGCCTTCGGCGTCGGCGACAAGTGGGCGACCTATTCGAACTTCGGCAACCCGCCGATCGAATATTCGGAGCCCGGCTCGTCCATCAAGTCGACCTGGATGGGCGCGAGCTACAACACGATCAGCGGCACCTCGATGGCGACCCCGCACCTTGCGGGCCTGCTGCTCGCGGGCGCGGTTCGCAACGGCGGCAACGTGATCGGCGATCCGGACGGCAATCCGGATCCGATCGGGGTCAAGTAAGCGCCTGTTCGACTGAAAGGAGGGGCGGCCTCGAAAGGGCTGCCCCTTTTTCGTGCGCGCAAGCAAGGCGCTGGACCCGCTCCACCCCCTTTGCTAAGCGCCCTTCCTCCACGCACCCGTAGCTCAGCTGGATAGAGCGCTGCCCTCCGAAGGCAGAGGCCAGAGGTTCGAATCCTCTCGGGTGCGCCATTCTCCTGCATTCGCTTCAGTCCGCAGGGTGGCACGCTTCTTCGAAGCTGCTAATCTGCGCGTATGGCAATGTTGGCGGTTAAGAAGCGTCACGCGGAGGCGCGGCCTTGAAACGGCTGCCGGTAATCCTCGGCGTCACGGCGGGTGTGATCGTGCTGATCCTGCTTGGGCCGATTGCCGCGGCGGTGGTTCTGCTGCGCTCTTCGTCGGATGCCGTCGGGCCCGGACTGGCCGTTCAGATCTTTATCGCCGTGCTGGTTCTTGCCTTCTCAACCATTATCGGTGGGGCGGTTTGGGCGCTTACGAGGCTGGTACAGGGGCTGCTCCGCCGCCGCCGCTGAGGCTCGCTGTTCGTTGCACCCGCGTTTCTTGCGAAACTTGATCCATGTTGAACGCATTGAGTGTGCGTCCGCCGTCCGATGAAGGGGCTTGGCGTGTTCTGGTTGAGCAAGGAGCGTCCCTGCAAATGACTGTCGGTATTCTGGAAGAGGGGCGGGTGCACGCCGACACCCCCGCTCTGGCGGCGCTGGTGCCCGCGAATGCGCAGATCGAGACGCTCGCGGAGGGGTTTACCTGGAGCGAAGGCCCGGTGTGGGTCCGCGACGGCGAGTATCTGCTCCTCAGCGACGTGCCGGCGAACAAGATGTACCGCTGGTCCGAAACGGATGGGCTCAGCGTCTTCCTCGACCCGTCCGGGTATGACGGGTCCGACTCGACGCCGTTTCGGGAGCCCGGCTCGAACGGCCTCATCCCGGGGCCGCCCGGCACCATCCTGGTGGCGGATCACGGCAACCGCGCGGTTGCGCGGCTCGATCTCGCAACGCGGACCAAGACCTTCCTCGCTACGCATTATGAAGGCCGCCGCTTTAGCTCGCCGAACGATCTCGTGCTCGGCGCCGACGGATCGATCTGGTTCACCGATCCGCCCTACGGCCTGGAGGGGTTGAACAATTCCCCGCTCAAGGAGCAACCGCTGAACGGCGTCTACAGGCTCCATCCGGACGGCGAGGTAGAGCTGATCGTGGACGACATGACCTTCCCCAACGGCATCCTCCTCTCCGTCGACCAACGGACTTTGTTCGTCGCCAATTCCGATCCCCAGTGGCCGGTGGTGCTTGCCTTTGCGTTGGACGAGGACGGAAAGGTGACAGGCCGCGAGGTCTTCGCCGACTTTTCAGAGTACCGGGCCCAGGGGCTGCCCGGCCTTCCCGACGGCATGGCGATCGACGTCGCCGGCAATCTCTTTATCACCGGCCCGGGCGGCGTTCACGTGTTCTCCGCGGGCGGCGCGCGCCTCGGCCGCATCGACACGGCACGAAAAGTCGCCAATTGTACGTTCGGCGAGGACGGAAGAACCTTGTTCATGGCGTCGAGCGAGATGCTTGTGCGAGTGAGAACCCGTACTCGCGGCCTCGGCTACTGACTTTGCAGGTCGGGAGATTGGCACTTCTTCTTGCGGTAGAGCAGTTCCCTTTGCGCAAATGCCAGTATAAGGGGCGCCAATAAGGGAAGCGCTTTTTCCGCGCTTTCCCGGTGTCAACGCGGCTGGGCTGCCGCTTGGGTTAGGGTTCGTGGATTTCTGCGCTTGATGCGCTTAACGCTATTTCCGTTGAAAGTGGACGGAATATCATCCATTTCGCACAAGGCCGTGCTAGTCTTCCATTCGGGGCTCTGGAAGCGCGGCGCATAAAAGGAGAATTCGATGGAGAATGAGCAGCTCGTTCAGCTGACCGCCGATATTGTCGCGGCGCACGTTGCCAACAATAATGTCGCGGTGGGGGATGTCGGCAATCTCGTACAGCGCGTCTACGAAGCGCTTGCGACACTCGAAAAGCCGGCGGAAGCCGCCCAGGCCGCGGAGAAGACGCCGGTTGTTTCGGTGCGTGCGTCCATCAAGCCCGAATATATCGTGTGCATGGAATGCGGCGCCAAGCAGCGCATGCTGAAGCGCCACTTGATGACCGCGCACGGCATGTCGCCCGATCAATACCGCACCGATTACGGCCTGCCGCGCGAATATCCGATGGTTGCGCCCAATTACTCGGAACAGCGCCGCTCGCTCGCCCACGCCATCGGTCTCGGCCGCAAGAAGGAAGGCGGCGACACGGAAGGCGGCGCCAAGGCTGCCAAGCCCGCCGGCACCGGACGCGGCCGCGGCCGCCCGCGCAAGGTTCCGCAGGAAGGCTGAGCCGCCTCGCTGGTTCAAGAAAGGCGCGTCCGCAGCCTGCGGGCGCGCTTTTCCTTTGCCTGCCGCCCGGCTAGCGCCCCCTGATGTCCAGTTCCTCCACCACTCCTTATGACGCGATCGTGCTTGGCGCGGGCGGCGCGGGGCTGATGTGCGCGGCGGTGGCGGGGCAAAGGGGGCGGCGGGTGCTGCTGCTCGACCATGCCGACGCGCCGGGCAAGAAAATCCTGATCTCGGGCGGCGGGCGGTGCAATTTCACCAACATCCACGCCGCTGCCGACCGCTACGTCTCGTCCAACCCGCATTTCGCCAAGTCGGCGCTCGGCCGCTACACCGCCGAGGACTTCCTGGCGCTGGTCGAGCAGCACGGGATCGCCTGGCACGAAAAAACGCTCGGCCAGCTCTTTTGCGACGGCTCGGCGCGGCAGATCGTGAAGATGCTCCTCGACGAATGCGAGAAGGGCGCGGTCGATATCCGGCTCGGGGCGCCGCTCGGCGACATCGGTCATGGCGACGGGCTCTTCACCGTGCGGCATGGCGAGCGAAGCTATCAGGCGCCGTCCCTGGTGATCGCCACCGGCGGGCCGTCCATCCCGAAGCTCGGCGCCACCGGCTTCGCTTACGATGTCGCGCGGCGCTTCGGCCTCAAGGTGGTGGAGCCGCGGCCGGCGCTTGTGCCGCTGACGCTTGGCGCGGACGAAACCCTGTTCAAGACACTGTCGGGCGTGGCCACCGAGGTGGTGGCGAAGGCGGGCAAGGCTGCTTTCCGCGAGGCCGCCTTGTTCACGCACAAGGGCCTGTCCGGGCCTGCGATCCTGCAGGTGTCGTCATACTGGCGACATGGGGAGCCGGTCGCGATCGACTTCCTGCCGGACGCGGAAGCCGGGTGGCTGGCCGAGGAGAAACGGGCGCGGCCGCGAAGCAACGTCAGGGCCGCGCTTGCCCGCCGGCTGCCGGAGCGGCTCGCCGAGGCGCTGGCCGAGCAGCTCGGCCTGCGCGGCGAGTTCGCCAACCTGCCGGACCGCGCGCTCGCCGAAGCGTCGGCGCGGCTCGGCGCCTGGGCCTTTCACCCGAACGGCACCGAAGGCTTCGCGAAGGCCGAAGTCACGGTGGGCGGCATTTCCACCGACGGTCTTTCCTCCCGCACGATGGAGGCGCGGCAGGTGCCGGAGCTGTACGCGGTTGGCGAGGCGGTGGACGTCACCGGCTGGCTCGGCGGCTACAATTTTCAATGGGCCTGGGCGAGCGGCTGGGCAGCGGCGCAGGCGCTTTAGCGGCGCCGAGGCGGGGCGGGTTCGATCCGCCAGCCGGCTTTGGCGGCGCTGAGCTTCACGCCGGCTAGAGTAACGGTGCGGCCCGCCTCCAGTGCTGAAAGCGTCTCGGTGAGCTGATCGCCGCGCGGCGCAGCTTCGGGTGCGAAGCGGCGGATGCACCGCAGAAGCAGGCGGCGGCGCAATTCGACCGGGAGGTGCTCGGCGCGGAGCAGGAGGTGATCGATCCCTTCCACGATCCCCTGCGCGGCCAGGGCGGTTGCCATCGTCTCCAGCGCATCTTCAGCGTCAGCGAGCGCGGCGGCGCTGCGTGCAAGCGGTGCGGGGTCCAGCCAGGCTGTCTCACCCAGCAGTCGTCGGATGCGGACACGGTCGAAACTTTCGTCGGCATTGCTCGGGTCCGACGCGGGTTCGAACCCGGAGGTGGCGGAAATCTCCCCGAGCTCAGCACGGCGCCAGCCCAGGAGGGGGCGAAGAATTTCGGCGCCATCTCCTCCTTCAGCAAAGGATCTACGCGCGCGAATTCCTGCAAGACCAGCCACCCCGCCGCCGCGCAGGAGGCGCATGATCAACGTCTCGGCTTGATCGTCGAGATGATGGGCGGTGAGCAAGCAAGAGATGCCGTCGCGCCGCATCCATGCGCCGAGCGCCTGGTACCGCGCCGCTCGGGCGTGCGCCTGGACGCTTGCACCGGAATGCACGTCGGCGCTGAGGATTGCATGCGGCACGTCAAGCACAGCGCACACCTTTGCCGCAGCCGCCGCTTCTTCCGCGCTGCCGGAGCGAAGCTGGTGATCCACCGTCGCGGCCCTTACTTGCCCGGGGAAAGCGGCCGCAACGAGGAGCAGCAGACCGAGGCTGTCCGGCCCTCCCGAGAAAGCAATTCCGAGCGGCAACTTCACCGGCCCAAGCGCTGCTAAGTCAGCGCGGAACCGCTCGACGAGTTCGGGGCAAGGAAGGGACGGCGCCATGCGGAAAGCCTAAGGCATTTCCGGCGCGGCGTCGTCCCCGCCCAATCAATTGCCGAGCAGGCGGCCGAGGCCGCGGCGGAGCTTTTCCTTCTTGGTCTCCGGCCGGCGCACTTCGTCATCGCCGTCGGATGCGTCATCGCCGCCGTTCATCATCGCCGCCATGTCCATGCCGAGCATGCCCATGTAGGTCGATTTGGTCCGCAGCTTGGCCGCCCATTCCGGCTTCCACGACGCCCCGGCCTTGGCAGGGCGGGCGGGGAAGCTGAAATTGGCTTCGGGGCCGAAGGCAACCATCGACAGCATCGATTGCGGCGCCGCCTTGGCGACTTCCTGCGGCACGGTGCAGCTTGCGGCGGTGCCGGGGAGGAGCACCTTTTGCGCCACAAGCCGTGCGATTTCGTCAGGCGCGAGATAGTCCATCATCATCGCCGCCGCCTGCTTTTCGCTGGACGTCCACATGATCATGTCGCCGTTCTGCGCCGCGCCCATGGTGGACACGAACCAGCCGCGAGACGCGGCGATCGGCTTCCAGGCAAGCGGCACCGAGCCGGACGCGGCGGCGTTCTGCGCGATCAGCGACACCGGTGCGAGGAAGTCCTGGCCGGGCGCGAGTGCGAACTTGATTTCGGGGGTGTAGTTGCCGCGAACCACATGGTCGCCGACGAGCGAGCCGCCGGCGGGGACGCGTGATTTCGACTTGTTGTTCGGCCACTCGCCGTAGCTCGCGTTGTTGGCGGCCGACGGCGGGTTCATCGCCTTCAGCGCCGCCTGGGCGAAAGCGGGCGGAACCTTGCCGGCGGAAAGGCTCGCGAAATCGACCACCACCGGCTGCCCGGGCCGGGCACGCTCGCCGCAGCCCCAGTAGAACAGCATCCGGCCCTTCGGCTTCTCGCCGGCGTAATTGTAGGGCGACTGCGGCCCCGAAGACGCGGCGCGCACCGGGCTGACCAGCGGCAGGGCTGGACCCGCCTTCAGCGTCGCCGGCGGAAGGTGCTCCGCCGAAGGCTCGCCCGCCGCGCGGCGGCCGGTGCCGAGCTGCAGCGTCAGGTTGTGCGCGTAAGCGCCGCCGCCTTGCCCCATCGTGCTCATGCCGGAGGAGGTCTCGGCGCTCATCCAGTAGGTCGCGCTGCCGCCGGACGGCGCCTGCTGTGCCTGGGCAGCGACGGCGGCGATTGCGAGGAGGCCGGTGCCGGCCAGGATGCGGATGGTGCGCGACATATGTGAAACTCCCTGTTCGTGGCTGGGCGCCGCGAGAGAGGCGGCGCCGGCTGATTATCCGAAACCGCACATCGGCCAGCCGCGTCGCGGCAGGATGTCGCCGCGCCGGGAGAAGTGTTTCAATTGTTGCGCGTGCTACCCGCTCAGGCGCCTATTTGCACTTGGCCGCCGTGCGGGCGGCGGGGAGGCGCTCCTTCAGCCAATCGCGCATGGTTGCGCCGTAGACGTCCTGAAGCTCGTCATAGGCCTTGCAGGCTTCCGCCGGCTTTTTCAGCGCGAGGAGGGCTTGGCCCAAGAAGAACAGGCTGTCGGCCGCGCGCTCGCCCTTGGGGTTGCTGTCGTAATTGGCGAACAGTACCCGCGCCGCGGCGGTGGGGTTGCCGTCGTCGAGATAAGCGCGGCCGGCGAGGTTCGCGGCCCAACTGCCGAAGCGGTGCTTGGGCCACTTCTTGGCCACCGCGTCGAGAAGCTGCTGCGCGTCCTTATACTTCTTCTGCTCCCAAAGGCGGAAACCGGCATTGTAGGCGGCTTCAGGATCGTCGCCGAGAGCGACGGTGCTGACTTTGGTGGTGGTGGCCGGAGCAGGCGTCGTCGTGTTGCGGCGCGGGGTCTCCACGGCTGCAGTAGGCTCCTCAGCGGCGGGTTCGTCTGCGCTCGTGCCGGGCTTCTCCAGCGCCTCGAGCCTGCTTCCCGTGCTTTCGCGAACGTTTGCGAGCGCCGTCTCGAGCTGGCGAAGACGGTTGCCGTTCTGCTCTACCTGGCCTGTCAGCCGGGCGAGCTGGGTTTCCAAAGCATCGACGCGGGCGGTGAGATCGGAGATCGCGCTTCCGCCCGGCACGCCGCTCTGTTCAACGGGCCGCACTTGTTCCTGGATCTCGGGCCCGACAACCGAGCCGTTCGCGCCGGGGAACACGCGGCGCTGCACCGCGCGCATTTCCTGCTCGAGCCGGTCGACGCGGCGGTCGATCCGGTCCGTCTGCTGCGCGGCCACCGGAAAGGCCACGCCGGCCATCAAGGCAATGCCAAGTAGGTGAATACGCATGAATGATCCCCGCAAAACGCCACTCCCACCTTATGCTTAATGCGGCGGGGCAGCTGTCGCCAGCCTTAAGCGGGTGCGCTGCCGTTTAGTCTTCGGGTGTGGCTGCCGGGACGGGCGCGGAGGCCGCTGGAGCGCCTGCCGCCGCCCCGGGCGCCGTCTGCCCGGTGCGCGCGACGAGGTCGGCGGCTTTCAGGCTGACGTTGGAGATCGTCTTTTCCGGCGCAGCCAGCGGCGGGATCACCGTGCTTCCGACGGTAACTTGAAGCGCCTGCGGGCGACCGGTGCGGATTTGCGGCGCCGTGGCGGTTGCCGGCACCTCGAAGCGCTCACCCTTCTTGAGCGTGCCCTGGTAAAGCGCCGCGCCGCCGCCGGCCTCGTAGACGCGAAGCCACACATCCTCGATCGCGCTAAGGACCACCGGGCCGGTCGCCGCCGCCGGCGCCTGCTGTGCCGCGTGGGGCTGCGGAGCCTGCGCCGCCGGTGCCTCCGCCTCGGTAAGCTGCGGCTCAAGGGGCGCGTCACCCACCGCCTGGTTGCGCCAGATCAGATAAGCGGCAACCAGCAGCACGATCAGCGCAAGCGCGATCCAGGCGATGGAGCGGGGCGGCACCCGCGCCGGATCGGCCGGCTCGTAGAAGGAGGTCGCAGGGCTTGCCGTCTGCTGGCGCGCGATCCCGAGCTCTGCGCGCAGCTCCTGTCCGACTTCCGCGGCGTCGAGGCCGACGATGGTGGCGTAGGAGCGGGCGAAGCCGACGCTGTAGGTCGGCGCGGGGAGGGCTTCCCATTCGCCGCGTTCGATATGTTCAAGGTGGCGGATCGGGATTCGGCTCTGGCTTGCGACTTCCTGAAGCGTCAGGCCCTTTTCCTCGCGCGCCGCGCGAAGCCGTTCTCCGACCGGGGAGCCGCCCACTTGATCCCCAACTGCCTCAACCATCGACCCGTTGCCCTTTTCGTATGCCGATCTTGTCACAGGAGCGGCGCGCCTCTGTCAACCGGATCGCGCCTGCTCTCGTCGCTTGCGATATTATCCGATCGCGACTTCGTGCGTTTCCGCCCATGAAGTGAGTGCCGCCCGCATGTCGGAGGGGGGGCTGGCGAGCATCGCCTCCAGCGCCGGTGCCAGCGCGGAGCGGTCGAGCGAGCGGATCATCGCCTTGATCGGCCCGACCGCGACCGGCGTGATCGAAAAGCGCTCGATGCCGAGGCCGATCAAAGCCATCGCTTCCAGCGTCCGCCCGCCCATTTCGCCGCACACGCCGACGGGGACGCCCGCCGCCTGCGCTTCGCGGGTCACCCGGCGAAGGAAGCGCAGAATCGCCGGCGACAGCCAGTCATAGCGTTCGGCGAGCTTGGGATGCGCGCGGTCTGCGGCGAAGAGGAATTGGGTGAGATCGTTGGTGCCGATCGACAGGAAATCGAGCTTGGGAAGCAGAATGTCGAGCTGCTCCGCCAGCGCAGGCACCTCCAGCATCGCGCCGTAGGAGACCTTGCTCGGCAGAAGCTTGCGGCGTTCGCTCAGCCACTGGCGCTGCTGCTCGACGATTTCACGCGCCGCGTCGAATTCCCACGGCTCCGACACCATCGGGAACATGACGTTGAGCACCCGCCCCGCAGCCGCTTCCAGAAGCGCGCGCGCCTGCGCCTTCATCAGGCCATCGCGGTCGAGCGCCAGGCGAAGGGCGCGCCAGCCCATGGCCGGATTTTCCTCATGCTCCTCATCCTCGCCCGCTTGGAGGTAGGGGAGCGCCTTGTCCCCGCCGACGTCCAGGGTGCGGAAGATCACCGGCTTGTCGCCCGCTGCGTCGAGCACCGAGCGGTAGAGCCGCTGCTGGCTCTCGCGCTTGGGCAGGGAGGCGGAGACCAGGAATTGGAATTCGGTGCGGAACAGGCCGATCCCGTCCGCGCCGACTAGGTGGATCGCCGCTGCGTCGTCGCGAAGGCCGGCATTGACCATTACCGACATCCGGTGCCCGTCCTTGGTCACCGGCGGCAGATCGCGAAGCGACGCGAATTCAGCGCGGCGCTTCTGGGTCACCACCATCTTGGCGCGGAACGCTTCCTCCACCGGCCCGGTCGGGCGCACGAAGGCCGCGCCTTCGCTGCCGTCGAGCAGCAGGTAATCGCCTTCGCTTACCGCCTGCCGGATGTCGCGCACCCGGCCGAGCATCGGCACGCCCATCGCCCGCGCGACGATGGTGACGTGCGCGGTCAGCGATCCTTCCTCCAGGATCACGCCTTTCAAGCGCCGCCGGTCGTATTCGAGCAGTTCCGCGGGCCCAAGGTTGCGGGCGATCAGGATCGCGTCGTCCTGAAGCCCCATCTGCGCCGCGGTGCCGAGCTTGCCTGAGACGATCCGCAAGAGCCGGTTCGAAAGATCGTCGAGATCGTGCATGCGGTCGCGAAGCAGGGTGTCGTCGATCTCGCGCATCCGCATCTGCATGCGCTGGCGGACCCGCTCGATGGCTGCTTCGGCGGTCAGGCCGCTGTCGATCGCTTCGTTGATCCGCCGCGACCAGCCTTCGTCGTACGCGAACATCTTGTAGGTCTCGAGCACCTCATGATGCTCGCCCGCCGTTCCGAACTCGGCGGCGCTGGTCATGTTGTCGATCTGCTCGCGCATCTTGCGGAACGCGGAATAGACCCGGTGGCGCTCGGCTTCCGTATCCTCGGCCACCGTATGCTCGATGGTGACTCGCGGCTGATGGAAAACAGCGATGCCCGCGCCCATGCCGGTCACCAGGCGGAGGCCTTGAAGCCGCACCGCCCCCTGATCGCGCGCCGCTGCGGCGTCCGAACTTGCTTTGTCGGCAAGCCCGGCATGGGCGATCAGTTCGGACAGCACCATCGCAACCGTCTGCAGCGCTTCGATCTCGACGTCATCATAGGCGCGCGGGTCGCCATGCTGCACCGCGAGCACGCCGATCGCCCGTTCCTTGCGCACGATCGGAACGCCCGCGAAGCTGTGGAACAGTTCCTCGCCCGTTTCCGAGCGGTATGCGAATTCGGGGTGGGTCGCGGCCTCGGCGAGGTTGAGCACCGAGACGTTCTTCGCAATCGTGCCGACCAGACCTTCGCCGAGCGCAAGCTTGGTGACGTGCACCGCGCTCTGGTTGAGCCCAAGCGTCGCGAACAGCTCCAGCACACCGTCGCGCAGCAGGTAGATGGAGCAGACCTCGCTGGTCATCGCCTCCGCGATAATCTGCACGACCTTGTTGAGTTTAGCCTGCGCGCCCATGCGCGACGCCATCACGTCGTGGAGGCCAGTAAGGATTTCACGCGCGGACGCGACCGAGGCAGTGGGCATAAGCCAAGCGGTAGCAGGAAGGCGCGGCCGTTTCCAACCGCCTCTGCCCCCGTTCCGGCTACGCCGAGCGGCGTTCCAGCGCGTGGGCGGCTTCGTCGACCAATTGCTTCAGGATTTCAGCGACGGGCGCTTCGCCCTTGACCATCCCGACGGATTGGCCGGCCATAACCGATCCGCTTTCCACGTCGCCGTCGATCACCGCGCGGCGAAGGGCGCCCGCCCAATAATGTTCGATCTGGAGCTGCGCTTCCATCATCTCGACGCTGCCCTTGTCGAGCAGGTCGGCGACCTCACGCTGCTTGGCCGCGAAGCTTTCCATTTCGCGGTTTTTGATCGCGCGCACCGGGATCACCGGCAGGCGGGGATCGATCTGCACGGAGGTGATCGCGTCGCGGGCAGAGGCGCGGATGAACGCCTTCTTGAAGTTCGGATGGGCGATGCATTCGTTGGCGCAGACGAAGCGGGTGCCGAGCTGAACGCCGACAGCGCCCATCTCAAGGTAGCCCGAGATCGCCCCGCCATGGCCGATGCCGCCGGCAACGAAGATCGGAATCTCGGCGGCAAGCGGCGGAAGCATTTCCTGGGCGAGCACCGAGGTGGAGACGGGGCCGATGTGGCCGCCGGCTTCCATGCCTTCGATCACCAAAGCGTCGACTCCGGAGCGGACCAGCTTCTTGGCAAGCGCGAGTGCGGGGGCGAAGCAGATCAGCTTGGCGCCCATGCCTTTGATCCGGTCGATCGACCCGGGCGGAGGCAAGCCGCCGGCAAGGACGACGTGGGTGACGCCATGCTTGGCGCACACGTCGATCAGCTCGCTCAGCTGCGGGTGCATGGTGATGAGGTTGACGCCGAAGGGCTTCTCCGTGCGCTTCTTCGTCTCGGCGATTTCGTTGTCGAGCAGCTCCGGCGTCATCGCGCCGCAGGCGATCACCCCGAACGCGCCGGCGTTGGAGAGTGCGGAGACGAGGTTGCGCTCCGAAATCCAGCTCATCGCCCCGCCAAGGATCGCGACCTCGCAGCCCAGGAAGTCGGTGCCGCGCTTCATCAACCGCTGGAGGCGATCGTGGCCGACGCCCTCCGTTTGCGTCTCTGCCGCTTGGGTCACTTCGCTAGTCACGCATCCACCTCTTCATCCAGGCCGTAGGCGGTGTGCAGCACGCGCACCGCCAATTCGGTATATTCCTCCGCGATCAGCACCGAGACCTTTATCTCGGATGTGGTGATCGCGAGGATGTTGATGTTGCGCGCCGCCAAAGCCTCGAACATCGTCGCGGCAATCCCGGCGTTGGAGCGCATGCCGACACCCACCGCGCTAACCTTGACGACATTGGTGTCGGTCAGGATCTCGCCGAAACCGACTTTCTCCTGAAGGCCCTCCAGCACCGCCCGGCTTTGCGCAAGCGAGGCGGTGGGGACGGTGAAGGTCAAGTCGCTCTCGTGGCCCGCAGTACGCACCGACTGCACGATCATGTCGACGTTGACGCTCGCCTCCGCCAGCGGCTTGAAGATCGCGGCGACGGAGCCCGGTCTGTCCGGCACGCCGGTCAGCGTGATCCGCGCCTCATTCTTGTCGTAGGCGATGCCGGTGATCAGTTGCCGTTCCATATGGAATTCCTCGATTGCCTCTTCGCCCGCGACCAATGTGCCCGGCCGGTCCTCG
Source organism: Allosphingosinicella sp. (assembly GCA_036386995.1). GTDB lineage: Bacteria > Pseudomonadota > Alphaproteobacteria > Sphingomonadales > Sphingomonadaceae > Allosphingosinicella. Next base: position 16,589 of record DASVUO010000183.1, read on the forward strand.
AAGGAGGACAGGACCCGGATCGGCATCCCCTCCCGCATGGCGAGGCCGACCGAGCGGGTTTGCAGAACCTTGGCGCCGACGCTTGCAAGCTCCAGCATCTCCTCAAAGGTGACGGCGGGGAGCTTGCGGGCGCGGGGCACGATGCGGGGGTCGGTGGTGTAGACGCCGTCGACGTCCGTGTAGATGTCGCAGCGGTCCGCTTTCATCGCCGCGGCAACGGCAACGGCGGACGTGTCCGATCCGCCGCGCCCGAGCGTCGCGACATCGCCGTCCGCAGTGACGCCCTGAAAACCGGGAATGACGGCAATTCCGCCCTCGCCGAACACGCGCTCAAGAACCTCGGAGTCGATGCCCTCGATGATGCCGGCTGCGTGGCCGGTGGTGAGGATGGGGAGCTGCCATCCCATGTACGATTTGGCGTTCAGCCCCATGCCTTGGAGGGTGATAGCAAGCAGGCCGCTCGTCACTTGCTCGCCCGACGCCACGACTACGTCATATTCGCGCGCGTCGTAGAGCGAGGCGGCTTCGCGGCACAGCTGGACGAGGCGGTCCGTCTCCCCGGCCATGGCGGAGACCACCACGGCGATCTGGTGACCGGCTTCGGCTTCGCGCTTCACCAGGGCGGCGACGTGGCGGATGCGCTCGATGCCCGCCATCGAAGTGCCGCCGAATTTCATCACGATGCGCGCCATGTCGCGGCGTCCTTAGCGGCTGGCGGCAAAGGCGCAAGGCGGCGAGGGGCCTAGAGCCAGTCGGGAACCGCGTCCGCGTCGATGAGGCTCTGGATGTCGAGGCGCGGGCGGACCACTGCCCAACGGTCACCGTTGACCAGCACTTCCGGGGTGAGCGGGCGGCTGTTGTAGGTGCTCGACATCGCGGCGGCGTAAGCGCCGGCGGTGCGGAAGACTACTAGGTCGTCCGCCACGGCCTCGTCCATGGTGCGGGCGGTGGCGAAGGTGTCGCCGGTCTCGCAGACCGGGCCGACGATGGTGACGGTGGCGCGGCTGCCCTTGGGCGCAACCGCTTCGATCGTGTGCCATGCATCGTAGAGGGTGGGGCGCATCAGGTCGTTCATGCCCGCGTCCACCACCAGGAAGGGGTGGGTGGCGCCCGGCTTCACCCGGATGACGCGGGTGAGGAGAACGCCGGCATTGGCGACGATCAGCCGCCCGGGCTCGAACACCAGCCGCACGCCCCAGTCGGCCGTCACTTCGCGGACCATCTCGCCATAGGCTTCGGGCGAGGGGGGCGGCATCTGCGCGTGGTCGTAGGGAACGCCGAGACCGCCGCCCAGGTCGGCGACAGTGATCGAATGGCCGGTCGCGCGGAGGCTGGCAATCAGCACGCCAACTTTTTCGAACGCGCTGCGCAAGGGGGAGAGGCTGGTGAGTTGGGAGCCGATATGCACAGCGACGCCCTGCACCATCAAGCCGGGGAGGGTGGCCGCCCGTGCGTAAGCCGCTTCCGCGTCGGCATAAGGCACGCCGAACTTGTTCTCGGCGGCGCCCGTCGAAATCTTCGCGTGAGTGCCGGCTTCAACGTCGGGGTTCACCCGGAAGCCGACCGGCGCGATCTTGCCGAGGCGCACCGCAACCTCCGACAGCATCTCCGCTTCTTCCACCGACTCCAGGTTGAACTGGAAAAGCCCGCCTTCCAGCGCAAGCGCCATCTCGTCGGCGGTCTTGCCGACGCCTGCGAAGACGATTTTCTCCGGCGCGATCCCCGCCGCCCGCGCGCGGCGATATTCGCCTCCTGACACGACGTCCGCGCCGAGCCCTTCCGCCGCCAGCGTCGCAAGCACCGCCGCATTGGGGTTCGCCTTCACCGCGTAGGCGATCAGCGGATCGGCGAGCGGCCGGAGCGCCTCGCGAAGCACCCGGGCGTGGCGGATCATGGTTGCGGTGGAATATACGTAGACGGGCGTCCCCACCGCATCGGCGATGGCCGGGAGGGGCACGTCCTCGCAATGGAGAACGCCGTCCTTGAGCTGGAAATCGTCCATGGATCAGGGCTCGATGCGGCGGAACGGGCAGGCGCCCGGGCGCTTTTGGCTTGGGAAACGGAGAAGGGCCCTGATAGGGAGCGGCCATGGCAAGCACAAGCGATGGCGAAGGCGCCACCACGATCGATCCGCGCGAAGCGGCGCATTTCGGCGCAATGGCGGCGGATTGGTGGGACCCGAAGGGCAGTTCGGCGATGCTTCACCAGCTCAACCCGGTGCGGCTCGGCTATATCCGCGACCGGATCGACCAGCATTGGGGCTTTGACGAATGCGATCTGAAGCCGCTCAAGGGCCGCAAGGCCGCCGACGTGGGCTGCGGCGCGGGGCTTCTCGCCGAACCGCTTGCGCGGCTTGGGGCGGAGGTGACCGGCGTCGATCCCGCACCTGAGAATATCGCTGCCGCCCAGGCCCATGCGCTGGGGCAGGGGTTGGCGATCGATTACCGCGTCGGCAGCGTCGAGGCGCTGCAGGGCGGCTTCGACCTCGTCACGTGCCTTGAGGTGGTGGAGCACGTCTCCGACACGCGCGGCTTCGTACAGGGCCTCGCCGACCGCCTAGCGGATAATGGCTTGCTGATCCTCTCGACGCCGAACCGCACCGGCTTCTCTCGGCTGATGCTGATCACGCTTGCCGAGGGCATGAACCGCATTCCCAAAGGCACCCACGATTGGGACAAGTTTCTCGCGCCCGAGGAGCTCACCACCTTGCTGAAGGACGCCGGGCTGGACGTGATCGACTGCACCGGCCTCGCCTGGAACCCGGCGAGCGGCTTCCACGTGGCGGAAAATAAGTCGCTGGATTACTTCATCACGGCGCGGCGCGCTTAGAAGTCGACCTTGTCGTAGTGCGTCGGAGGGCTGATTACCTCCATCCGCTCTCCCAAGAGGGGGCGGAAGCTCGGGCGCGACTTTAGCGAGGAATACCAGTCGCTGGTCTGCTTGTGGCCGCGCCAGTCGATGCCGCCGAGGTAATCGGCGACCGACAGATGCGCGGCGCAGGCGAGGTCGGCGAGACTGAGCGTCGGCCCGCCGAGCCAGCGGCGGTGGTCGAGCAGGTAGTCGATATAGTCCAAATGGCCGTTGGCGGTTTTCATCGCCTCGCGCAGCACGCGAGTGTCGGGCGGATCACGGCTGACCAGGCGCTTGCGCATCCGTTCTTCCATCAGCGGCGCGACGACATCACCAAATAACTTGCGGTCGAACCAGGCCACCAGCCGGCGCACTTCGGCGCGGGCCGCGGATCCGCCGCCCAGCATCGGCGCGCGGTCTACCGTTTCCTCGAAATATTCGCAAATGGCATTGGAGTCGATCAGCACCAGGCCCTTCGATTCCTCCACCAGCACAGGCGTTTCGCCCGCCGGGTTCAGATCGGCGAATTCGTCGCGCTGCTCCCACGGATTCTCGCGCGCGAGCTCAACGGGAACGCCCTTCTCGGCCATCAGCAGCCGGACCTTGCGGGAGAAGGGGCAGAGGGGGAATTGGTAAAGCTGCCACATGCGCCCGGCTTTAGCGGCCGTGCGTGCGGAAAACTATCGGCTTTCGACGGCCTCAGCGGCGATAATCGTCCCGCGAACGATCGTCGTCGCGGCGGTCGTAATCGCGGTCGTCGCGATCCTCGTAGCGGCGATTGTCGTAACGGCGGTCGTCGTCATGGCGATAGTCGCGGCCGCGGCCTGCCATGGCGTCTTCCATGCGGCGGGTGGCGTCTTCCAGCGAGCGGCGAAGCACCGGCGTCATGACCGCAAGTTCCTGCATGATCGCGCCAAGGCCGACGGTGGCCGCGCCGATCTGGTCGCGCATCCGCTCACGGGCATAAGGATCGTCGCGGCGCGCAATGTCGCCAAGCGTTTCGTCGCGATGGCGGCCGCGGCGGTAGGGATCGACCGCGTCTGCAATCGGGCCGATCGGCACGTCCAGGATAGCGTCGGCGACTCGGCCGACCTGGTCGCCGACTTCCTCGATCTCGCCGGCGCGCGGCAGATCGCGAACGATCTCGTCGTCGCGGGAGTGGTGATAAGGCTGCGCAAGGGCAGGCACGGCGCTGGCGAGCAAGGTCGCGGCGATGATCAGCTTACGCATGTACAAGCCTTTCGCTATCAAACGGGCGCACGGGCAGAAACGCAACACCATGCAAGTCGTTGCGTACTAGGCTGGTCGGCATGACCCCTAGCTGAATGAAGCGGTTAGCGACGCTTCTTTGGCCGTTTCGCCGCCTGTGCCTCCGGCGGCGGCGGCAGGTGGGCGGTGGCCGCGGCCAGTTTAGCGGTAATGGCCGGCATTTCCTTCATCAGCTCCGGAACAAAGGCGCCCATGCCCTTCAAGAACTCGGGATCGCTTCCGATGGTCATCACTTCGGAGGCATAAGCCTTGCCCGACGGCGACGCGAAAAACGTGCGAAGATCGGTCAGCTGCTCGACGCTGAAGCGCCTTGCATAGGCCAAGGCAAGTGCCTCGCGCATTTGCGGTTCGAACTTGGTCATCACCGGCACCATTTCAGTCATCATGACCCGATTGGTGATTTCCATCCGCTCGATGAAATGCGGATCATGCTCAGCCATCACCTCGCGCATCGTCTTGTTCGCCTGGGCAGGGTCCGCCTCGTTCTCGTCCGCAGCGGGGATGTCCTTCATCTGCATGTCGAGGACCCCTCCCAGCATGGACGTGGTCATCTGCTCGGCGCTCACGGCCATGATCCGGCGAAACGTGCCGGCGGGGAAGGTCTGCTCGGCGACAATCCTAGCAAGGGGAAGCCGCTGCGGATCGGCCGGTGCTGCATCCGCAGCGGGAGCAGCGGCGATGACCGGCGCTGTGCTTGTCCCGGCCTGCTGCGCGGCCACGGGTGCGGCGGCAAGCGCCGCGGTAGCGAGAATCAGGTATTTCATTCGGCGCGGCCCTCTTTTGTCCAAGGGTACCGCGCCAGCCCGTCGCTGCCTAGCGGGCGAGCAGCCAAGCCAGCGCGATGCTGCCGGCGACGATCCGGTACCAGGCGAAGGGTGCGAAGCCGTGGCGCGAGACGATGCCGACGAACCAGCGGATGATCGCAATGGCGACGAGGAAGGAGGTGACGAAGCCGACGCCGATCAGGCCCCAGTCCACCCCCGCCGCGGCGATCTCTTCATGGTGCTTGGCGATGGAGAGCGTGGTCGCGCCGACCATGGTGGGCACTGCAAGGAAGAAGCTGAACTCGGCGGCCGTGCGGCGCTCGACGCCCAGCGACAGCGCGCCCATGATCGTCGCGCCGGAGCGGCTGACGCCCGGCACCATCGCAAGGCACTGAATGAAGCCGATGCCGAGCGCGCGCTTCAGCGGGATGGCCGCGACGCCAGGTTCCACCGTCGCCGGCTTCACCCAGCGTTCGATCAGCAGGATGGCGATGCCGCCCAGCACAAGCGCGACCGCCACCACCTCGGCATTGCCAAGCAACGCTTCGATGTTGTCGATCAGTATCAGCCCGAGCACCGCCGACGGCACGAACGCCACGGCGACGTTGATCGCGAAGCGCCACGCGCCTTCCTCCCGCGAGAACAAACCGGTGAGCACCGTCCAGAAGGTGCGCCAGTAAAGCACGATCACGGCCAGGATCGCGCCCAGTTGGATGATGACGTTGAACGTCGCCCATTGATCGGCGCGGTAGCCGAGCAGCTCCGACGCCAGGATCAGGTGCCCGGTGGAGGAGACGGGGAGGAATTCGGTCAACCCCTCGACGATGCCGAGCAGGATGGCGATCAAGATCAACGGCACGCGGGAACGCCTTCAGTAGGGAGATTTGGCGGCGAAGCGGCCGTGGCGGCGGTAGGAGGTCAGCCAGCCTTCGGAGACGGCAGAGAGCGGCGTGCCGGGGATGCCGAAAGCCTCCAGCCCCTGCGCGTCGGTGCCAACGACATTGTCCTTCTGCAGCATCAGCCACTGGTCGTGGGTGATCGGCGCGCCGGGCGCCCAGCCGATCGCCTTGGCGAGGAGGCCGGCGGCGGCGTCAGGGATATCGAGCAGCGGGCGGTTGCGGCCCGTGGTCTGGCCGATCCACTCCATCAGCTCCCTCATCGACAGGATCTGGGGGCCCCCAAGCTCGTAGACCTTGCCCGCATGGGTGCGTGGATCGAGGGTGGCAGCGGTCACCGCTCGGCCCACGTCGGCGGCGTAAACCGGCTGGAACTTCGTGGCGCCCCGGATCACCGGCAGAACCGGCGCAAGCCGCGCCATTCCGGCGAAGCGATTGATGAAATTGTCCTCGCGCCCGAACAGAACCGACGGGCGCATGATCGTTGCGCCGGGGAAAGCCGCGCGCACCGCCGCTTCGCCTTCGCCCTTGGAGCGGCCGTAGCGCGATTCGCTTTGGGCATCGGCGCCGATGGCGGAGACGTGGACGAGGGTGTCGGCGCCCGCCGCCGCCGCGGCCTGGGCGATGTTGCGGGGGCCATCGACGTGCAGGCCCTCGAAGTCGCCTTTCAGCACACCCACCAAATTCACCACCGCGTCGCTGCCTTCGACGATGTTGCGCACCCGGCCTGCATCGCGGATGTCCACGGACACGAACTGGATCTGGCCGAGCCGGCTCAGCGGCTTGAGGAAATAGGCGCCTTTGGGGTCGCGCTGGGCGAGGCGCACCCGCGCCCCCGTCTTGAGCAAAGCCTGCGAGACATAGCGTCCCAGAAAACCGCCGCCGCCGAAGAGTGTGACCAGCCGGTCCATTCCAAGTCCTTGCCCAATTCGTGTAAAGCGCGCCTCCATTGCCCGCTCGCCTGTCCGTTGACAAGCGCGCGCACGCCCCCTAGTTCGCGCCGCCTACCCCGTGCCCAGATGGCGGAATTGGTAGACGCACCAGCTTCAGGTGCTGGCGCTCGCAAGGGCGTGGAGGTTCGAGTCCTCTTCTGGGCACCATTTCCTCCTCGGCGCAGGGGATGCCGACGGCGCACCCGCCTTCGCAAGCGTCTTTGATCAGGCCGACTAAACCAATTTTTCCGGCGAGCGACTTCCCGCGCGGTGGATGAAGCCATGGCATCCCACGGCTTGGCGGGAAAACTATTCGCCGAATTGCTGCGCAAACGCCGCCGCGGCGCCGTAGAGGCCGGGCTGTGCGTGGCTGATGATCTTGACCGGCATCTCCGTCATTGTCGAGCCGAACCGGCCCTTGGCGGTGAAGCGGCTTTCGAAGCCGGAGTTCGGCAAGTGGTCGATGAGGCGCAGCCCGACGCCGCCGGCGATCACCACCGCCTGCGCGCCTTGCGCAAGCGCGATGTCTCCCGCCACGCTGCCCAGCGTAAGGCAGAAGCGATCCAGCGAGGCGGCGGCGAGATCGTCCTCCTGCGCCAGCGCGGCGGCCCAAAGCGACTGTTCGTCCTGAAACCGGATTTCCTTTCTCTCGAGAGAGGCAAGCGCTTCGTAGATGTTCATCAAACCCCGGCCCGATGCGATCCGCTCCACCGACACGCGTTTGAACTTGCCGCGGAGGTGCTGGAGGATCTTGTCGTCCAGGCTGTCCACAGGCGCGAAGTCGAGGTGACCGCCTTCCGTAGCGATCGCATGGTAGCGCCCGTCGCGGCACAGCAATTGCGCAACGCCGAGGCCGGTGCCCGGGCCGACGATGCTGATCACGCCGTCCTCCGGCAGCGGGCGATCCGGGCCGCACAGGTGCCGAAAATGTTGCGGCGCGAGTTGCGCCACCGCGTGCGCGACCGCGCCGAAATCGTTGACGAGGGAGTGGCGTTCGGCACCGAGAGTTGCACGGATCGATGTCGGCTGGATCACCCACTCACTGTTAGTGAGCTTCAACGCCATGCCCTGCACCGGCCCCGCCACCGCTATTGCCGCCGCCTTCGGCAGGGGCCGCTCCAGACTGGCGCTGAACGCCTCCCACGCGTCGTGCAGTCCGGGATAGTCGGCAGTCTTGAGCGTGCACACGGCGCCGAGCTCCCGCACGCGGCCAGCCTCCACGGAGGCGATGGCGAAGCGTGCATGGGTGCCGCCGATGTCCACTGCAACCACTTCGGTCAAAATCCACTCCCTATGCCGATCGCCGCGGGCATAACGCCGCTCCATTGCGGGAGTTCGGATTGCGCCCCATGTGGAGTTTTGGAAAGCCTCTCAAGGGATCATGACCATGCGCGCCATTTCTACCCTCCTCGTTGCCGCCGCGATGATTGCGCCCGCGGCGGGTCAGGCCGCCTCGCGCCGGGCGCCCGAAGCGCAGCTTCAGGACGAGATCGCCGGCAAGGTCGCCGGGGAGCCCGTCGACTGCATCGACTCCACCCACATCCGTTCGACGCGCGTGATCGACGGAACGGCAATCGTGTACGAGATCGGCCGCATCACCTACGTCAACCGCCCGATTTCGGGCGCTCGCTCGCTTGACCGGTGGGACACGCTGGTGACGGAGAGCCATTCAAGCCAGCTTTGCAGCCGCGACACGGTAAGGCTCGTCGACAGCGCGTCGCGGATGCAGACCGGTCTGGTGTTCCTGGGCAAGTTCGTCCCTTACCGGAAAGCGGACCGCGCCAGCCGCTGATTGCGCGGATTTGCGCAGCCCAATTTGTTCGAAAAGCGTCGGAGCTTGCGGCGCACCGGTACGTTTCCCTCGCAGGATTCGCTGCCGGAGGATGGCGTGACCAAGCTGTTGGCCTATCTCGCGTCCGCACCCGCGCTCCTGCTTCTCGGCTCCGCCGCATCGCCGCCGCGCGCGCCGGCCCTTGCACCCGCGCCGACCATTGCGGCAGAGATCGATGCCCTTGCCGTTTCATCGGCCTTCGACGCAGCCGAGCCAGCTTCCATCGCCGCCCCCGTACTTGTTGCGCCTCCACCACCGCCGCTGCCGCCGACGCCTGAGGAAGCGCTCAACGACGGCGTCCTGATCGTCGTCAGCCTGGCATCCCAGCGCATGTTCGTGTTCCGCGACGGGGCGCTGTGGGACTCGTCCAAAGTCTCCACCGGCAGGCGCGGCATGGACACTCCGGTCGGCACCTTCCCCATCCTGCAAAAGAAGGTGGATCACCGCTCCAACCTCTACGACGACGCGCCGATGCCCTTCATGCAGCGGCTGACCTGGGGCGGCGTCGCGCTTCACGCCGGCCGGGTGCCGAACTACCCCGCCTCGCACGGCTGCATCCGCATGCCGAAGGCGTTCGCGAAGAAGCTGTACGGCATCACCGGCTTCTCCTCGACGGTGGTGGTGGTGACCGACGAGCGGGCCGCCTCGGCCAAGCAGGCTCTGGAGATCGCCTGATAGCTGACGGCCGGCGCCGCACGCGCTAAGCAGCCTCCATGCGGGGGCTGGACATAGCGGTTGCGGGGTGCGGGCCGGCGGGGCTTGCCGCGGGGTTGCTGCTTGCCCGCGGCGGGCACCGGGTCACTCTCTACGAACGTTTCGACGCGTCCCAGCCGGTGGGATCGGGGCTGATGCTGCAGCCCACCGGCCTTGCCGTGCTCGACCGGCTGGGGCTGGCGGAGGAGATCGCCGGCCTCGGCGCACCCGTCACCCGCCTGCTCGGAAGAGCAGTGCCGTCCGGCGCGGTCGTGCTGGACGTGCGCTACGACTGGCTGAAGGTGCCAAGCGCGTGCGGCATTGCGGTGCACCGCGCCGCGCTGTTCGAGACGCTCTACCAGGCGGTAGTCCGCGACGGCATCGTCATTGAGACCGGGCGGCGGGTGACCGGAAGCGATCTAGAGGCGGGAGGCAGGCGCCTCGTCTTCGCCGACGGCAGCCGCTCCCCGTGCCACGATCTCCTCGTCGACGCTTTGGGCTCCTGCTCGCCCCTCGCGCGCGAAGCGGGGCGGGCGCTTACCTTTGGCGCCTTATGGGCAACGCTGAAATGGCCGGAGGAGGGGTTCGCCGGCGACAGGCTGGAGCAGCGCTACCGCCATGCGAGCACCATGGCCGGCGTGTTGCCCATCGGCCGCCGACCCGGCGTGCCGCACCGCCTTGCCGCCTTTTTCTGGTCGCTGCGCGCCGACCGGCTTGAGGCGTGGCGCGCGGGCGGGCTGGAGCTCTGGAAGGCGGAGGTTCGCACGCTGTGGCCGCAGACCGCGCCGCTGCTCGACCAGATCGTCGACCCCGCCCAGCTCACCTTTGCGCATTATTCCCACCGCACCCTGCGCCGCCCGGCGGAGGAGGCGCTGATCCACATCGGCGACGCCTGGCATTCAACGAGCCCCCAGCTCGGCCAGGGCGCCAACATGGCTTTGCTCGACGCTTGGGCGCTTGCCCGGGGGCTGGAGGGGGCAGGGGACCTCGCGTCCGCCCTCGCGGGGGCCGCCGCCATGCGCCGCTTCCACGTTCGGCTCTACCAGAGCCTGTCGTGCCTGTTCACACCGGCCTACCAGTCGGACAGCCGGCTGCTGCCCTTCATCCGCGACCGGATCGTGCCGCCGTTCGGCAAGCTTTGGCCGGCGACGCGCATCCAGGCCGCCATGGTCACGGGAACGTTCGGCGGAGGCCTCAAGCCGCTCGGGCTGAAGCCCTGGGTGCCCTCGTCCCCGAGAGCAGGCGCTTAGTCTTCGCCGCCCTCGGCGTCTTCCTCGTCCGCGCCGCCGGCATCGTGGAAATAGGCTTCCACTTCGCCTTGCAGCTTCACCGTCATCGGCTGACCGAAGCGGTCGAGGCTTCGGCCTGCGGCGACCCGGATCCAGCCTTCGGCAACCGAATATTCCTCAACGTCGGTCCGCTCCTTGCCCTTGAAGCGAATGCCGACGCCGCGGCGCAGCAGAGCCGCGTCAAAGTGCGGGCTGCGCGGGTTCATGGACAAGCGGTCGGGAGGCGTATCGGTCACGTAGCTATTTCCTGTTTCTTGGCGCCGGGTTCAGCGCAGTTTGGCGATGTTGACGCCGTCCGCCTTGGCGCGGTCCTGCACCGATTCCTCGGAGCGGGTCAGCGCCTTGGCGATGGCTTTCAGCCCCATGCCCTTCTTGGCGAGGGTGTGGAGTTTTGCCACTTCCTCCGTCTTCCAGGGCTGGCGGTGGCGGACGAAATTCTCGCCCATCAATCCTTCACCACATTGCCCTTGGTGGACGGGTTGGCAGCGATCGTCTTCTTGACTTCCTTTTTCGGCTTGCGGGCTTCCTTGCTTCCGCGAACTTGTCCCTTGGCCATCTTACTCTCTCCTGTTCAGCGCTTGGCGGCTATATAGGCGTCGATCTGGCTCTCCAACACGTCGAGCGGCAGCGAGCCGTTTTCCAGCACCGCCGCATGGAAGTCGCGAATGTCGAAGCGGGTTCCAAGCGCGTCCTGCGCGCGCTTCCTCAACTCGACGATCTTCAACTGGCCGATCTTGTAGCTCGTCGCCTGGCCGGGATTGTTGATGTAGCGCTCTACTTCCTTGACGATGTCGCGTTCGGAAAGAAGCGAATTGTCCTGGAAATATTTGATCGCCTGCTCGCGGGTCCAGCGCTTTGCGTGCATGCCGGTGTCGGTGACCAGGCGCACCGCGCGCCACAGTTCGAGCGACAGGTGGCCGAACTCCGAATAAGGATCCTGGTAGAAGCCCATCTCGCGGCCGAGCCGCTCGGCGTAGAGGCCCCAACCTTCGGCATACGCGCCGTAGCCGCCGAAGCGGCGGAACATCGGAATGCCCTGCAACTCCTGTTGCAGCGCGATCTGGAAATGGTGGCCGGGCGCGCCTTCATGGTAGGCGATGCCCTCGATCTGCGGCTTCAGCACCTGGTTCATGTCGGCAAGGTTGACGTAAAAGATGCCGGGCCGCGAACCGTCGGGGGACGGCTGGTTGTAAAAGGCGACCGCGGCGGTCTCCTGCCGCCATTTCTCCACCGCGCGGACCTCCAGCGGCGCCGTGGGTAAGCGGCGGAAATATTGCGGCGCCTTGGCCATCACCTGAGCGATGAAGACGTTGGCGTCCTTCAGATACTGCTCCCGCCCGGCATCCGTGTTCGGATATTTGAATTCCTTGCCGTTCTTGATGTGCGCGAAGAACGCCTGGAGCGTGCCCTTGAAGCCGACGCGGGTCTTGATCGCCTCCATCTCGCTTTGGATGCGCGCGACTTCGGCAAGGCCGATCTTGTGGATGGTGTCGGCGGACAGAGCGGTGGTGGTCGAGTTGCGTAACCGCGAGGCGTAATAAGCGTCGCCGTTCGGCAAGCTCCACGCGCCGTTGTTGCCCTTGGCCTTGGGCTCGATCGCATCAAGCGTGGAGAGCATATTCTCGACGCCGCGGCGGAAGCTGGTGGACAGCGCCTCGCGCGCCTGGCCGATCAGACGTGCTTTCTCGGGCGCGGCGATGTCGAGCGCGTTCACCTTCTTGGTGAAGTCCGCGAGCAGCGGCGAATCCGCGCCGGGGCCGAATGGCGCGCCGCTGATCGCCTTTTTTGCGTCGGCCCGGACCGGCGCGAAGTTGAGCTTGGGCGGCACGATACCGCGCTCCGCGGAAGCGCGGGCGCGGGCTGAGATTTCGCCGAACGCGCGCTCGGTGTCGCGGATGCGGGAGATGTACGCCTCGGCATCGGCAACGTCGCCGACGCGGTGCTGGTTGATCAGGAAGACCGGGAAGTTGCCGGCCGGGCTGCCGTTGGTGGAGAAAGGAAAGCCGTAGCCGCGCCAGCGGGCGTTCTCGCGCTCCTGCATCACTTCATGTTCGAACAATTGGTAGCTGAGGCGGCCGGCAGGGGTAAGATTAGCGGGATCGAACTCCGCCTTCATGCGGGCGAGCTGCGCCTCGGCAAGGGCGAGTTCGCGGTCGGAGGCGGCATCCGTATAGTCGTTCAGCCGATTATATTGCTCCTTTCGGCCCAGCGCGGTGAGCGTCTGCGGCGACGAAGCGATGCTTTCCTCGAAAGCAGCGTCGAGGAAGGTGAGCAGGCGCGCGTCCTCGGCTTCGGGAACGGGCGGGGGTGCAGGCATCTCCGGCAAGCCGGGGCTCATGTCGGTCACGCTGTGTACTGTGGAGCAGCCGGTGGCGAGGAGAAGAGCGAGGAGGGGGAGGGTGCGGGTCAACGGGCGGTCCTCTCAGAAAGGCATGGTCCGGTCTTTAGCGGCTGAACGGGGCGCGTCTAGCATTCGCCTTCGCTCCAGCACGGGTCCCAGGCGGGCTCCGGCCCGAAGCGGGCGGCGAGGAAACCGGAGAGGGCGCGGACGCGGGCGGTAACGGCGCGGCCGGGCGGAATCAGGACGTGGAGGCCGCCCTCCGGCATTGGGAAATCGCGAAGCAGCGGCTCGAGCGCGCCGCTTTGCAGGCCGGAGGACGCGATAAAGGTGGGGAGCACGCAAAGGCCCAGCCCTGCTTCGGCTGCCGCGCGCAGCATTTCGCCGTTGTCGGCGCGCAGGCGGGGCTTAAGGCGGACGCTTTCCCAGCGGTTGCCGACACGGAAACGCCATTGCTCGTTGCCGTAGACGAGGTGGTCGTGCCCTTGGAGATCGCGCGGATGCTCGGGCCGGCCGCGCGCATCGAGATAGGCGGGACTGCCGAGCAGCACCCGCCGCGACGGAGCGATGCGTCTCACAATGAGCGCTGAATCCTCGAGCGTGCCGAGCCGCACCGCCAGATCGAAGCCGCCCGCGACCAGATCCACCGTTCTGTCCTCGAAGCTGATATCCAGCTCCACGCGCGGATGCTCGGCGGCGAAGTCGGCAAGGGCGGGGGCGAGGTGCTCGACGCCGAAGGACAAAGGCGCGGTAAGCCGGATCGGCCCTGCCACCTGGGTCACCGCGCCGGCAACGACTTCGCGCGCGGCATCGAGTTCGCACAGGATGTTGGACGCGCGCTCGAAATAGGCCTGGCCGGCATCCGTCGGTTGGGCGCCCGCCGCGCTTCGTGTGAGGAGCCGGGCGCCGAGCTGTTCCTCCAGCCGCGCGACGCGGCGCGAGACGATCGACTTGGAGGTGCCCATTCGGTCGGCTGCACGGGAGAAGGCACCCGTCTCCACCACCCGCACAAAGGCGAGAACGTCGAGGAGATCAACCGAGGAGTGTTCCATTATCCGCAACACCATGATGCGCCGGGAGCGGCTACCGGCAACGGTCTTAAGCACTTATTTCGCCTTCAACAAGACAGGAGGGTTTCAT
>DASVUO010000184.1:0-5671 GCA_036386995.1 Allosphingosinicella sp.
TCCTGCGCCTTGAGCCGCGCGATCAGTTCTTCATACAACCAGCGCGGGATGAGGTCCCGCTCGGTCAAGCTCGAGCTGAAAAAGGATGCGGAAGCGCTTGATCTGCTTCAGCGCGCAATCAGCCTCAGCAAGGCGGGCGGCAAAAATGCTGAGGAAAGCCTGTATCGCAATGCGGTCAGCATTGCCTATCGGCTCAAGAAGGATGCGATCGCCTACGATTTGGGCAGCGAGGCGATCCGGCTTTACCCGAACCAGGAGAATTTCAACAATCTCATCGCTTTGACGCAGACGCGCATGGCGAAGGACGAGGAAGCGTTCGCCGATCTGCTTCGGCTCATGCTGATCACCAATCAGATTAACAGCTCAACCGAATATCTGCACCTCGCCCAGTTCCACGAATATAACCGCAACTGGGGTGAGGCCAAAACGGTGCTCGAAGCGGCGGCAAAAGCAGGAAAGACCAGCGCCGCGCATAGCGCCCTGCTCAAGTCGGTGAGTTCGCGCATCGCCGAGGACCGGGCGGCTTTGGCGAGCGCCGAACCAAAGGCGCGTGCGGCGGCGAATGGCGGCCTCGCCAAGAACCTCGCCCAGGTTTACGCCGGCTACCAGGATTATTCCAAGGCGGCGGACCTGTACCGGGTAGCGCTGCAGAAAGGCGGCGTTGATGCTAATCTGGTCAACACCCGCCTGGGAATCACCCTTGCGCTTGCCGGCCAGCGTGCCGAAGCCGAAGCCGCTTTCCGCGCGGTAACCGGGCCTCGTGCGCCGCTTGCCAACCTTTGGCTCGCCTGGATGTCGATGCGCGGCTGAGCCGGCGTTTCTGGACGACGTGAAAGGGGCGCTGGAGCGATCCGGCGCCCCTTCTTCGTGAACGGGGCGCACGCGTCCCATATTGCTACGCCGCACTTTACCGCCTTTCGCCCAGGGGCGCCTCGGGTTAACGATTAGGCAGCCGCAATCGCGGTCTTCCACCTGGTTGAGGAACAAGGCCGGTGCGCTTCGACGACACCATCGCGACAGTGCTTGCGCAGCCGGAGGGAAACGCCTCGGCGCGTGCCGCGAAGTGGCGGCAGCTCGTGGATCTCCTAGCCCAACGGCGGGGCTTCAGCGACGGCGACGCAGCGCACGCTTATGCCTGGCTGCGAGCTGCTCGATCTGAAATTGCCGCCGATCTCCGCGCCTCGGCCGCGCGGAGCATGGCCGGGCGCCGCGTCTCCGCGGATATCCTGGTCTTCTTCGCCGAGGACAAGGCTGAGATCGCAGCCCCTCTGATCAGCGGCGCGCGGCTCAGCGACGGGGAATGGCTCGAGGTTCTTCCAAGCCTTGCCCCGCCCGCCCGGGCCTTGCTTCGCCACCGCCGGGACATCGGCCATGAGGTCGAGCGCGCGCTGGCAAGCTTCGGCGCCTCGGACTTCGCGCTGTCGGGCAGTGTCGGCGTGCCGGCGGCGGTTGCCTCAGCGCCTGCTCATGCTCCGGCAGTCGCCGACGAGGCTGGCGAGACGCAGATCCGTGAACTGGTCGCCCGGATCGAGAATTTCCGCCGCAAGCGCGAGGCGGCCGTCAAGCCGGCAGCCGCGCTCGCGGCGCTTGCGCCTGCCGAAGAGTTCCAGTGGGAAAGCGGCGCCGACGGCACGATCCTGTGGATCGAAGGCGCGCCACGCGGGCCGCTGATCGGGCAAAGCATCGCCTCTATCGCCGAGCGCGGGCAGTTCGGCGTGGATGGGCAAGCCGCCGGCGCGTTCGAGAAACGGGCGCCGTTTCGCGATGCGCGCTTCAGCGTCGCCGGCAACGGTGCTGCTTCCGGCGACTGGCGAATTTCCGGCGTACCCTTCTTCGATCCGGTGAATGGAAGCTTCGTCGGCTATCGCGGCAGCGCGCGCCGGCCGCGGGTCGATGAAGTTGCGCCCGCCGTTGCGCCTACTGCTGACGGCCTCTTTGGAACCAACCTGCCGGCCGATTCCCTGCGCCAGCTGATCCACGAGCTGCGCACCCCGCTCAACGCCATCGTCGGTTTCGCCGAAATGATCGACGGCCAATATATGGGCCCTGCCGCCGCAACCTACCGGGGTCGCGCCGCCGAGATCATGGAGCAGGCAAGCCGCCTTCTCTCCGCCGTGGACGATCTCGACACGGCGGCCAGGCTCGAGACGCGGCGGATCAGCCTTGACGACGCAAGCGTCGATGCCGTGGCGCTGCTTTGCCGCCTTCACGACGCCTACGAACGCGTCGCCCGTCAGCGCGGCAGCCGCATCGCAATCGAGATCGAGCGCAACCTGCCGCCGGCGCGGGTGGAGCTGAGCGCCGTGGAACGCATGTTCGCGCGGATGCTCGCGGCCACCATCGGCCTAGCCGGGGAAGGGGAGACGATCGCCGCCACCATGGCTGTCGCCGAAGCCGCCGGGCGCAAGATGCTCTGCCTGGCGATCGACCGTCCGAAAGCCATCGCGGGCCTCGATGAAACCGCGCTTCTCGATCCCGGCTACAGTCCCGAAGGGGACTGGCCAGGCGCACCTGCGCTTGGGCTCGGCTTCGCGCTGCGGTTGGTGCGCAATCTTGCCGAAGCCGTCGGCGGCGCACTGGTGGTGGGAGAGGAGCGCTTCGCGCTTTACCTGCCGCCGCACGAGCCGGTGGAGCGCTCCTCGGGCCAAGGCGGCTGATCGCGCGTCTTGCCAAGGCTGCCGCGGCTCCGCTAATCGCTTGGCCTGGGCTGGGTAGGGGCCTGTAGCTCAATGGTAGAGCCGGCCGCTCATAACGGCTAGGTTGCGGGTTCGAATCCTGCCGGGCCCACCAGCTTTCGGGTCAAAGTGGTACTTTGACCCAGGGTAGGGGAGAGGGAGCATTTTCGCTTCCTTCTTCGCCCAACCACCAGTACCGCTTGGCGGATCAGTGTCGGGGAGTGGCGCAGGCTGGTAGCGCACCTGGTTTGGGACCAGGGGGTCGCAGGTTCGAATCCTGTCTCCCCGACCATTGATCGCTCGGAGCGATCAATCGACGAGTTCGTCAGCCCTCTCGTTCCCCCTGCGCCAATACATCCTCCAGCACCTGCGCAAGCGTGTCGAGCCGGTAGGGTTTGTAGACCACCGGACGTCCACCGGCGCCGGAACGCGTAATCTCGTCGCTATAGCCGGTGGTGAGGACGACCTTTACCTTCGGCGCGACCTCACGAAGCCGCTCGGCGAGTTCGATGCCTGTCATTTCGGGCATGACCACGTCCGTAAACACGGCATCGAAATGTTGGTGTGAGGCCGCCGCGAGACCGGCGGCACCGCTCGTCACCCGCACTACATCGTAGCCGAGTTCGCCCAGCAACGCCTCGGCAAAGGCGCCGACATCCTCATTGTCGTCGACCACCAGCAGCCGCCCGCTGCGCCGGGCGCGGCGACCGCTCGACCTCGCCTCGGCGGGGGCTTCCGCCGCCTCTTCGTCGCTGCAGGGGAGGATCACCGTCACCACCGTGCCTTCGCCGACCTGGCTCGTCATAGTGACGTCGCCGCCCGACTGCGCCGCGAAACCGTAGACCTGGCTGAGGCCGAGACCGGTGCCGCGGCCTACCGACTTCGTCGTAAAGAAAGGCTCGAACACCCGCTCCAATAACTCGGGATCGATACCGCTTCCCGTGTCGGCAATCGCAACGAAGACCGCTGCGTCCGCCTCCTCGCCGAGCGCGCAGCGGCCGGTGCTGATCGTGAGCGTGCCGCCGTCCGGCATCGCGTCGCGGGCATTGACGGCGACGTTGAGCAAGGCCGCCTCGAGCTGCGCCGGATCGGCCTTCACCGTGCACAGCGACTCGTCCAGCGCCGCCTCGACCCGGATCCGCTCGCCAAGCGTGCGGTCGAGCAGGTTGGTCATGCCGCGGATCTTGGCGTTGAGGTCGATCACCTCAGGCTTGAGCGGCTGGCGCCGTGCGAAGGCGAGCAGCTGCGCGGTCAGGGCCGCGGCGCGGCCGGCCGTCTCAACGATCGCTTCGGCGAAGCGGACTCGCTTCTCCTCCGCGAGCCCCGGCCGGCGCAGGATGTCGGCAGAGCCTTGGATCACCGTCAGCAGATTGTTGAAGTCGTGCGCGATACCGCCGGTAAGCTGGCCAAGCGCCTGCATTTTCTGCGCCTGGCGAAGCTGCTCCTCGGCCCGGGCCCGCTCGTCGACCTGGACCTGGAGCTCCGCATAGGCCTCGCTTAGAGCCCCGGCGCGCGCCTCCAGTTCCTTGTTGGCCCGGCGAAGCGCTGTCTGGGCTAGCCCGAGGACGAGCACAACCAAAGCGGCCATCAAGATCAACGCGGCGACGATGGTGTAGCGCGTGACCCGGCGGCTCAGCGGCTCCCGGAGGGCGTTGAGGTAGACCGAGCCGATCCGCGCGCCGTCGACGGTGACCGGCACCACCGCTTCCACCGCGTTGCCGCCGCGCGGTGAGGCGTTGGCGAGGGTGCGCGGGAGCCTTCCCGGCGCGCGTTCGTAGCTTGCGAAGAGGCGGCCGTCCGCGGTGTAAACGCCCGCCGCCATCAGCTGCGGGTTGACCCGCAGCGCGTCGACGCTCTCCTGAGCCACGGGGACGTCGCCAAAGTCGAGGGCCGCGCTGACGCTTGCGGCGAGGATCTCCGCCTGCACGCGGATCTCGCTTCCCTTCTGGGTACGGTAGGTTGCTTCGTTCTCGAAGATGATCGCGAGGCCGGCAGCGAGCACCAGAAGCGCGGCGAGACCGGCGGCGAGCGGCACGTTCGGCCAAAGCCGGGCAAGGCGGGTCAGCGGCCGCATCAGCCTCTTTGCCTCACGCTCAGCGCCAGACCGAGAAGGCGCGAGCTGATCGACAGGCCGCTCCGCGCCGCGCCGGCATCGTCGACATGGAAGCGGACGCGGCCCTGGTGGAGGACGAAGTGGATCATCCCCTGCGGCCCGCCCGCGCGCGCGTCCGTGACGGTTAGCACGGCTTTGCCCCTAAGCTTGCCGAGCATCGCGCCGGTCACCGCCGGGTTGGCGCCTTGCACAAAGGCGACGTGGCAGCCGCCGGCGCCGTCGGCGTTGTTCATCCGGACCAGGCGCAACGGCCTTCCGCCCCCGTGCTGGCCGCGCACCGCATCGTCGAGCAGCCGCCCGAACGGGTCGGCGCCGACCAAACAAAGGTTGATCGGCCCGCTGCCGCTCGCGCCGGGCCAGCTGACGTAGGAGCCGAACTTCGAAAGAAACGCCGCTTTTACGGCGACATCGCTGGGCTGCGCCGCGGCGGAGAAAGCGGCACCGAGCAGCGCCGCCCCGGCGAGGAGGCGAAGGGCACGCAGCCGAAAAGGGGCGCGCCGCACCCGCATCAGAAGCGGACCCTGCTCCCGATGTAGACGCTGCGCTCGCTGAGCTGCGCGCGCGCTGGGTCGATGCTCTCGGCGTGGCGGGCGTGCAGGAGGTTGCTTCCCGCCACGTAGATTTCGAACGCCTCGCTCGCTCGCCAGTTCAGCCGCGCATCGGCCTCGACATAGCCGCCGACGCCCGTGGTGTTGAGATCGTCCATCGCCCGCATGCCAAGGTCGAGCTGCACCCGCGAACCGAGATCCATGTGCGAGCGCGCGAGGAGCTGGTAATCCGGGTCTGCGCCGAGCGCGGCCCGGTTGGCAACGTCCACGGCGCCGTTCTTGAGCTCAAAGTCCTTGCCCATCGCGATCCCGCCGACGCTCGCCCGCCACCAGTC
>DASVUO010000185.1:0-7398 GCA_036386995.1 Allosphingosinicella sp.
CCGGCGAAGCGCGGGCGCCATCTTGTTGCAGAGCGTGCCCGCGACAATCATCACGTCGCTCTGCCGCGGCGAGGCGCGCGGCGCGACGCCGAAGCGCTCGAGGTCGTAGCGCGGCATGTTGGCGTGGATCATCTCCACCGCACAGCAGGCCAGGCCGAACGTCATCCACCACAGTGAACCGGTGCGGGCCCACTGAAACAGATCCTCGGTGGAGGTGACCAGGAAGCCTTTGTCCGACACTTCCGACTGGATCTGGTTGAAGAATTCCGGATCCGGCTCCTGCAGGTCCGCGGGGCGCGCATTTTCGTGGCGCGGATCGAGGATCACTCCCATTCCAGCGCTCCCTTTTTCCAGGCGTAGGCAAAGCCGAGGGTGAGCTCGACCAAGAAGATCATCATGGCGCCCCAGCCGGCAAGGCCGATATGGCCGAGGCTGACCGCCCAGGGGAACAGGAACGCCGCCTCGAGATCGAAGATGATGAACAGGATGGCGACGAGGTAGAAGCGCACGTCGAACTGGGCGCGCGTGTCCTCGAAGGCGGGGAAGCCGCATTCATATTCGGCAAGCTTGTCGGGGTACGGGTTGGCCGCTCCGGTCAGCTTCGAGACCAGCATCGGCAGCACCACGAACGACAGCGACAGCGACAAGGCAACGCCGAGAAACAGCAGAATTGGCAGGTAATCGGCGGCGGTGGACGCCATCGAGACTCTCCGGGAACGGGCTCAGTTGAGGCGGCTTCTAAGGCAGGGACACGGCCACCGCAACTACTCAGGATAGGCTGGCGGTAACGTTACAACGGACTGAAGGATGCCGTTGATTTGAAACGTCTTTCTAGCCCCGAAGCGCGCCACCGACGAGCTTGTGGAGCTTGGAGTGGAGCTGGTCGTTAGCGGCAAGCACCTGGCCCTTGGCAAGGCCCGCTTCGCTGCCCTTGAAGTCGCTGACGAAGCCGCCCGCTTCGCGCACCAGCAATATGCCGGCGGCCAAGTCCCAATATTGCAGGTCTTCTTCCCAGAAGCCGTCGAAGCGGCCGGCGGCGACCCAGGCGAGATCGAGCGCGGCGGAGCCGAAGCGGCGGATGCCTGCGACGTTGGGCGAGACGGCGTCGAGGATCTTCTGGAAGCGCTCAAGATTGCCGTGCCCGAAGAACGGCACGCCCGTCGCAATCAAGGCTTCGTCGAGGTTGCGGCGCGCCGAGACGCGAAGCCGCCGCTCGTTGAGCCAGGTCCCCCTGCCCTTTTCCGCCCAGAAGCTTTCGTCGGTGAGCGGCTGGTAGACGAGCGCCTGCGTGATCTCCGGCCGCCCGCCAGCGCCGCGCGGGTCCTCCACCGCGATCGAGATGGCGAAGTGCGGAATGCCGTGAAGGAAGTTCGACGTGCCGTCGATCGGATCGACAATGAAACGCGGCTTGTCCGGATCGCCTTCCACCTCGCCGCCTTCTTCCAGCATCAGCCCCCAATCGGGCCGCGCGCGGCGAAGCTCCTCGACAATGGTCTGCTCGGCCTGCTTGTCGGCCATGGAGACGAAGTCGGCCGGCCCCTTGCGGCTGACCTGAAGCTGCTCGACCTCGTTGAAATCGCGCCGAATGCGCGGCGCCGCCTTGCGCGCCGCCTTTTGCATGACTGTGATCAGGCCGGAATGGGAAACCATCTTGAACTCCTAAACCCTCTCCCCTTCAGGGAGAGGGAGGGGCCCAAAGCGTCAGCTTTGGGAGGGTGAGGGCAAGGGTCTGCGTGCCCTCACCCTGCCGCTTCGCGGCTGTCCCTCTCCCTGAATGGGAGAGGGAATGTAGTGTCTAGTCCGCGCGGCGGATGTAGGTTTGCTCGTAGACGTCGACGACGATCTTCGTGCCCGCGCCGATGTGCGGCGGCACCATGACGCGGACGCCGTTGTCGAGCACCGCCGGCTTGTAGGAGGAGGAGGCCGTCTGGCCCTTCACCACGGCGTCGGCCTCCACGATCATCGCCTCGATGGTATCGGGGAGCTGGACGGAGATCGGCCGCTCTTCCCAAAGCTCCATCACCACGTCCATGCCGTCCTGCAGGAAGGCCGCGGCGTCGCCGAGGATGCCGGCATCAAGCGTGATCTGCTCGTAATTGTCCTTGTCCATGAAGGTCAGCGCTTCGCCGTCCTTGAACAGGAACTGGAAGTCCTTGGTATCGAGCCGGACGCGCTCGACTGTCTCGGCGGAGCGGAAGCGGACATTGTTCTTGCGGCCGTCGATGAGGTTCTTCATCTCGACCTGCATATAGGCGCCGCCCTTGCCCGGCTGGGTGTGCTGGATTTTGACGGCGCGCCAGATGCCGCCTTCATATTCGATGATGTTGCCGGGACGAATGTCCACGCCGCTGATCTTCATGTTCAGTCTCTCTGGAGAGTATGGAAAAGAGCCGGGGCGGGCCTTAGCGGGCGGCCGTCTTTCCCGCAAGCAGGGGGTAGGGGTTGACCGGGCTGCCCTCGTGCCAATCCTCGCCGGCCACCATCTTGTTGACCGCGAAATGGAGGTGCGGCCCCGCCGGATTGGCGTTGCCGGTGGAGCCGACCGTTCCGATCGGATCGCCCTGCTTCACCGCCTGCCCTTCCTTCAGCCCCGGCGCATAAGCCTCGAGGTGGGCGTAATAGAAGATCCACTGCCTGTCGGGCGAGCGCACGTAGGCGGAAATGCCGCCGCCCCCTTTGCTGAAGAACAATTTCTCCACCACGCCGGGCGCGGAAGCGACCACCGGCGTTCCGTGGGGGGCCATGATGTCGATGGCGTTATGGACCCGGGCGCCGCCGGCGCGGGACTGGGTGTAAGTGTCGGCAAGTGCTTCCGGCTTGATGCCCGCCACCGGGATGGCGAGCCCGGAGGGCCCGATCTCCAGCTCCGTCTTGGTGAGCGCCGGCTGCGCTCCCGACTGCCGCGGCACGGGCGCCGGGCCGACCGGGCCGCGATTAAAGGCGATCAGCCAAAAAGCGCTGGTCAGCGCCGAGCTGATCAACGCGGTGACGATCACGATTGTCCAGACACCGAACTTGCGCATCCCGTCTCCTAACATGGGTCAAACACCTCACGCGAAACTTATTTCCGCGCCGTTCCGTTTCCCAAGCCATGACGGCACGCATCAGGATCGGCTGCTCGGGATGGATCTACCGCCACTGGCGCGAGCTCTTCTATCCGGGCGGAACGCCGCAGCGCCTGTGGTACAGCTTCTACGCCGACACCTTCGAAACGGTGGAGCTTAACACCAGCTTCTACCACCTTCCCAAGCCCGAAACCTTCATCAAGTGGCGCGACCAGGCGCCGGACGGCTTCAGCTATGCGGTGAAGGCACCGCGTTTCATTACCCACATGAAGAAGCTCAAGGACTGCGCGGAGCCGGTCGACGAATTCCTCACCCGAGCCCGCAACCTCGGCCCAACAATCGGCCCGATCCTCTACCAGCTGCCGCCGAAATGGGGCTGCAATACCCAGCGGCTGGAGGAATTCATCGCCCTTCTCCCCGCCGACCTCACCCACGTCTTTGAGTTTCGCGAAAAGAGCTGGATCACCGAGGAGGTACTGGCGCTCCTGGACGCACGCAGCGTCTCCTTTTGCGTCCACGACATGCCCGGTTCGCAGACGCCGCGCTGGGCCTCGGGGCCGATCGCCTACGTTCGCTTTCACGGCGGCGAAGGCAAATATTGGGGCCGTTATTCGGACGAAGGACTGCTCGGCTGGACCGACTGGATCGTCGAGCAGGCCCGCGCCGGACGCGACGTCTGGTGCTATTTCAACAACGACATCGACGCCCACGCCATCCATGACGCGCAAACCCTGAAGTCAATGGTCGGCCAGGCGCTGCGCTAGGTACCTCCTCAGCGGCTGGCTTCGGACATCATGGCCGCTTGCTTGGTGTTGATGTCGACGAAAACCTCCTCCATCGCTACAAGGCTGGGGTAGATTTGCGTCATGCCCCGCTCGGCGAGCTGTGAGCCGGGGATCGAGCCGTTGGCTTGCATCAACGCGGCAAGCCGGTCCCCCAGCGCGAACATCTCCTCTTCAGAAGCAGTGACCAGCGTCACCCGCTCCAGCAGCCTTTTGTCGGCATCGCTCTTTGCTTTGGCCGAGGCGGCGCGAAGCTCGCTGAGTTCCAAGGCGAGGTTCTTCCGGCCTGCTGCGCTTAATGTGCGGGTGGTCTCGGCGATTTCAACGAAACGAGGGCCAATGGTCGCCGCGGCCTTGTTCGCGCCGGCCGTTCCACCTGTCTTGGCGGCGATGGAGCCGCGGCCGACCAGCTCCATTGCCCGGTAGAGCTCAACCGCGATCCCGATCGACTGGTGGGTGGACTGGTTGCGGGGCACCGTCGCCTGACGATTGCGCAAAATCAGCCGCTGTTGCTCCATCATCGAAAAGGCGCCGGTCAGGATCTCGGGAATCACCCGGGCCATTTCCGCGCGGTCGCCTTTGCCCATCGCCGCAATAAAAGTTTCATAGCTGGTGAGCAGGGTAAGGAAGCGGCCGTTTTGCGCGCGCGCGTCCTTCAGCGTCTGATCCGGGGAGAAAGGCAGCGGCCCCTTCACTGGAAAGGCCGGTAAAGCGGCAAGCATCGCGTTCGACTGCTCGACGCCGACGCGCGCCTTGACGATCAGCTGGCGGATCGCGGGGGCGGCCGCGCTGGCCTTGGCAGGGGTCAGGCCGGGCGCAGCCAGCGCCTGCATTTGCGCGCTGAGCGGCCCGAAACCCTCCGCGGCCATGTTCATTGCGGTATTTGCCTGCTCGAACCATGCGCCGCCAGCGGCGAGTTCCTGTTCGGCGGCATTGGGAGCAGGTTGCGCGAACAAGACCGCGGGCGCGGCCACGCACAGGGCGGCGAACGCGAAAGCGTGACGGATGCGCAAAGAACTAACCCCCTGAAATTTGAGGGCTAATCTTTAAGCGGCAGCGCCGGTCTCAAGCAAGCGGGAAAAACGCGCTACCGCAGATGCGGCGCCTTCGGGGTCGTTCCAAACGGCGCCGCATACCGCCAGGAAGTCCGCGCCGGCCTCGACGAGCGCCCCGGCATTGTCGGGCGTTATGCCGCCGATCGCAACGCTCGGGATTTCGAACAGGCTTGCCCACCAGGCGAGGACCTTGGGCTCCGGGCGGTGCTCGGTTTCTTTAGTGGTGGTCGGGTAAAAGGCGCCGAACGCGACATAGTCCGCGCCGGCTTCGCCCGCTTCCATGGCGAGGTGGCGGCTGTTGTGGCAGGTGACGCCGATCTGCGCGGAGGGGCCGAGCAGGGCGCGGGCGTCCCGTGGGTCGCCGTCGCTTTGGCCCAAGTGAACGCCGTCGGCGCCGAGTCTTTTGGCAAGCGCCATGTCGTCGTTGACGATGAAGGCAACATCGTGCGCGCGGCAGATGGCGAGCAGGGGCTCGGCAAGCCGCGCGGCCTCGTGCTGGTCCAGACCCTTTACCCGGAACTGGAAGGCGGCAACCGGCCCAGCCGCAAGCGCTTCCTCGAGCCGCTGCGGGAAGTCGCCACCCACGTCGAGCGGCGAGATCAGATAGAGCTGGCACGCGGGACGGCGGCCGGGCTCGAACATGTCGGCGAAATTGGGATCGAGTTCGTCTTCCATGGGTCAGCCGTTCGCACCGATGCGCGTGCCGCTCAAGCAGCAAAACAGATCGGGCTTGCGCCCTTTACCCCAGCCTTCGCTGTTTTCGCCGAAGCCGGCCTGTTCCATCAGCGCCCGCACCTCGGCCACTTCGAAGAGGCGGAAGCCGTGGACGTGGCCGGGATACTTTCGGAGCTGAGCGGCAGGCTCGAAGCCGATCACGAGCCGCCCACCGGGTCGGATCACCCGCGCGATCTCGGCAAACGCCGCGTGCGGATCGGGCCAGAAGTACAGGCTGTTGAGGCTCGCCACCTTGTCGAAGGCGCCGTCGGCGAAGGGCAGAGCCTGCGCACTGGCGAGGTGCACGTCCAGACCGCGCGCCCGCTCCACCATCGCCTGCGACATGTCGACGCCGGAGACTTCTGCCCCCGCCGCGCGGGCCGAGCGAAGCAGCGCGCCGCCGCCGAAGCCCACTTCCAGGAAGCGCTCCCCCGGCTCCAGCGCCAGCGCGTGCAGCGCAAGCGCATTCATGCGCCGGCTGATCCGGTCCAGCCACGGGCCGATCAGGAGCTTCCCGACCGGCCCAGACGGCCGTGCGAACTGGCCGGCGAGCCAGCGCCGGAGGATCAGGCGGCTTTCTGGGTAGACGCGCGGTGGATGTCGTCAATGGCGCCGCCGAGAGCGCCGTCGAACTCGTCGGCGCCCATGCCGTGGCGCAGGTCCTCGAGCAGGGCGCGGCTGAAGCTCGCGATCATGCCCTTATTCTTGGCCAGCTCGGCGCAGGCTTCGGGACGGCTGAAGCCGCCGGACAACGCCACCACGCGCAGCACCTTGGGGTGCGAGACCAGTGGGTCGAACAAGCCCGCCTGAGCGGGGATGCTGAGCTTCAACATCACCTGCTTGCCCTCGTCGAGGCCGTCGAGCGCCTTGGTGAGCTCCTCGAGCAGGATGCGATCAGCTTCGGCGCGTTCGGCGCTCTTTATGTTCACTTCCGGCTCGATGATCGGCATCAGCCCGGCGGCGAGGACCTGCTCGGCGACTTCGAACTGCTGGCGAACGATGGCGGCAATGCCTTCCCGGTTGGCGAGGTTGATCACCGAGCGTTCCTTGGTGCCGAACACGCCAAGCCCCTTGGCGCGGGCCAGGAGCGCATCTAGCTCCGGCATCGGCTTCATCAGCTGAACGCCGTTCGCCTCGTCCTCCAAGCCCTTGTCAATCTTGATGAAGGGAACGACGCCGCGCTCCTTGAGCACGTCCGGCACCGGGCGGCCGTCGATGTCGCCGTCCATGGTCCGCTCGAACAAGATCGCGCCGATCACCTTTTCGCCGCTGAAGGAGGGCGAGGTGATGATCCGCGAGCGCATCTGATGGATGAGGCCGAACATCTCCTCGTCGTTCGACCAGCTGCCCTCCTCGACCCCATAGCCCTTCAGCGCCTTGGGGGTGGAGCCGCCGCTTTGATCAAGCGCGGCAATGAAGCCCTGGCCGGTCGCAACCTTGGCCAGCATCTCGGACTCGTTCATGGATTGATCCTCTTACCTGTTTGAATTGTTTAGGCTTTAAGCGCTTCGACGCCCGGCAGGTCCTTGCCTTCCATCCATTCCAGGAAGGCGCCGCCCGCGGTGGAAACGAAGGTGAAGTCCGCCGCGACGCCGGCGTGGTTGAGCGCGGCCACCGTGTCACCGCCGCCCGCGACCGAGACCAGCCCGCCGCTCTGCGTCAGCGCCGCCGCGATCTGGGCAAGTTGTACCGTCGCCGCGTCGAAAGGCGGCGTTTCAAACGCGCCAAGGGGCCCATTCCAGATGAGTGTGCGACAGTTCTTGATGGCATCGGCAAGCGCCT
>DASVUO010000186.1:0-14794 GCA_036386995.1 Allosphingosinicella sp.
CGCGATGTGGTGGACGAACCCCTATGCGATGCCTCCGCTAAAGGCTGAGCACCTGCCGTTGACGTAAAGGTAAGGCCGGCGTAGACGCGAGGCCATGCCCGATATCTCGCCCACCGCCGATTTCGACGCACCGGCCGCAACCGCCGACAGCTTCACGATCAGCGACCTGTGCGAAGCCTTTGCGGTGACCCCGCGCGCGCTTCGCTTCTACGAGGACGAAGGCCTGATCGCGCCGGAACGCCGCGGCCTTTCCCGAATCTATTCGGGCCGCGACCGCGCCCGCCTGGCCTGGATCCTGCGCGGCAAGCGGGTGGGCTTCAGCCTCGCCGACATCCGCGAGATGATCGATCTCTACGACGTCGGCGATGGCCGCGCCGAACAGCGCCGGGTGACGCTTGAGAAATGCCGCACCCGTATTTCACTGCTCCAAAAGCAGCAGCAGGACATTGCCGCCGCAATCGCCGAACTCGAACGGTTCGTCGACAAGGTCGAAACCGCCGCCGAATAACCCGCCAAAGACGAGGAAACACCATGCCGAGCTACACCGCCCCGGTCCGCGAAACGCAGTACGTGCTCCAGGACGTGCTCGGGCTCGACCGTTATTCGAGCCTCCCCGGCTTTGAAAGCGCGACGCCCGATCTGATCGAGGCAATCCTCAGCGAAGGCGGACGCTTTTCGGCCGAGGTGCTGGCGCCCTTGAACCGGATCGGCGACGAAGAGGGCTGCACCCGCCACGCCGACGGATCGGTGACCACGCCGACCGGCTTCAAGGACGCCTACAACCAGTTCGTCGAAGGCGGCTGGACGACGCTCACCGCGCCGGAGGAATTCGGCGGCCAGGGTCTGCCGCAGGTGATCGGAACCGCGATCAGCGAGTATCTGCTCTCCGCCAACCAGGCGTTTGAAATGTATCACGGCCTGACGCAGGGCGCGATCGCGTCGATCCTGGTCAAGGGATCGGACGAGCAGAAGGCGGTCTACCTCCCGAACATGATTTCCGGTCGCTGGACCGGCACGATGAACCTCACGGAGCCGCATTGCGGCACCGATCTCGGCCTCCTCAAGACCAAGGCCGAGCCGCAGGCGGACGGCAGCTACCGCATCTCGGGCACCAAGATCTTCATTTCCTCGGGCGAGCACGATCTGTCCGAGAACATCATCCACCTGGTTCTCGCCAAAATCGCCGGCGCGCCGGACACGGTGAAGGGCATCTCCTTGTTCATTGTGCCCAAGTTCCTGGTGAACCAGGATGGTTCGGTTGGTGAGCGCAACGGCGTCGTTTGCGGTTCCATCGAGCACAAGATGGGCATCCACGGCAACTCGACCTGCGTAATGAACTATGACGACGCGGTGGGCTACCTCGTCGGCGAGCCGGAGAAGGGCCTCGCGGCGATGTTCATCATGATGAACGCGGCCCGCCTCGGCGTCGGCCTCCAGGGTCTCGCCCAGGGCGAAGTCGCTTACCAGAACGCTCTCACCTACGCCAAGGACCGCCGTCAGGGCCGCGCCCTTGTGCCGGACCAGCGCGAGGCGAACGCCAAGGCCGACCCGATCATTGTCCACCCGGACGTCCGCCGAATGCTGATGGAAGCCAAGGCCTTCAACGAAGGCGCCCGCGCCTTCGTGCTGTGGGGCGCGCTTCAGGTCGACATCAGCCGCAAGGCGCAAACGGAGGAGGAGCGCGAAGCCGCCTCCGACCTGCTCGGCCTGCTCACCCCCGTGATCAAGGGCTACCTCACCGACAAGGGCTTCGAAACGGCGGTCAACGCCCAGCAGATCTACGGCGGCCACGGCTATATCCGCGAATGGGGCATGGACCAATTCGTCCGCGACGCCCGCATCGCCCAGATCTACGAAGGCACCAACGGCATCCAGGCGCTCGATCTGGTCGGCCGCAAGCTGGGCGCCAATGGCGGGCGCGCGGTGCAGGCTTTGTTCCGCATCCTCGCCGAGGAGATCGGCGCCGCTAAGAACGAGGACAGCATCCAGCCCTTCGCCGGTGCGCTGGAAAAGGCCGTCGCCGATCTTCAGACCGCAACCATGTGGCTGATGCAGAACGGCCTCGCAAACCCGAACAATGCCGGCGCCGCGGCTTACCCGTACATGACGCTGATGGGCCATGTCGGCCTCGGCCTGATGTGGCTGCGCATGGTGCAGGCCAGCACCAAGGCGCTGCGCGAAGGGACGGAAGACACCGCCTTCCACGAAGCCAAGCTGGTCACCGCCCGCTTCTTCGCCGAGCGCGTACTCCCGGAAACCGGTAGCCTGCGCCGCAAGCTCGAAGCCGGCGCCGACACGCTGATGGCCCTTCCGGCGGAGGCGTTCTAAACCGCCGCAAACCGGAGCGGCGGCGTCAGGCGCCGTCGCTCTGGTCGATGCCAGGGTAGCTCTGCGCCTTGAGCAGCCCGGCAAGATGTGCGGCGTTGGAGGCGAGCATCTTCGCGGTTTCCTGCACTTTTTCTGGCACTTCCGGAAGGTCCTTGAAGTCTGTCTTCCCCATTGCTTCGCCGACCCAGTAACAGGCGGCGCCGGCGGGGATGGTCCAGCCTTCGTCGTTCAGCGCCTGGAACAGGTCTGCGGTGACATTGTGGCCGCCATCTTCGTTGCCGACGATCGCCGCCACCGCAACCTTGCCGAAGCTCGGCATCCGGCCGCGGTCATCGGTTTCGCCCAGGAAGGCGTCCATTCGCTCAAGCACGCGCTTGGCGACGCTGGACGGCTGGCCGAGCCAGATCGGCGTTCCGAAGATCAGGATGTCGTGCTCCAGGATCCGGCGGCGGATGTCCGGCCAGGCGTCGCCCGGGCCTTCGTCGGAATTCACGCCGGGCATGACATTGTGCTCGGCGATGCGGATGGTTTCGGCAAGCGTAACGCCGTGCGCGGCGAGGGCGTCGCCGACCACCCGGATCATCAGATCGGTTGAGCTTTCCTCGCCCGGCTTGGACTTGAGCGTGCAGTTTATCGCGATTGCGGTGATAGTCATGCCGCGACAGCGCGCCGCCACGCGCGTCTGTTCCGGAGCGGCACTAACTTAGGTTACGTGCGCACCCGTGCCGCTCAGCCGTAGGCGCGGCGCGCCTTCGCTTGCCATACCTGCGCGATCGCCGGCAGCGCCTCGAAGGCTGGGCGGGCGAATAGATAGCCCTGCACGTAGCGGATGCCGAGTTCGCGCAGCGCCTCCAGCTCGGCTTCCGTCTCCACGCCCTCGGCCAGCAAGGTGATGCCGAGCTTGCGGCACATCCGCGCCACGCCGTCGACGATCACCCGCCGCGCAAGGCTCGCCTCGATGCCGCGGATCAGTTCCATGTCGAGCTTGATGATCTCCGGCTGGAAGCGCGCAAGCAGCGCCAGCCCCGCATGGCCGGCGCCGAAATCGTCGAGCGCGGTGCCGAAGCCCATCTGCTTGTAGGACTGAACGATGTCGGCCACGTGCGCAGGATCGACCATCTCCTCATTCTCGGTGAATTCGAAGATGAGCCGGTCGGTCGGCATTCCTGTGGCGGCGGCGGTCTTCAGGGTCAGCTGGATGCAGGCCTTGGGAGAATAGACCGCGTTGGGCAGGAAGTTGATCGACAGCCGCGCGCCCGTCTCCAGCAGCCCAACCCGCACCGCCGTTTCGATCGCTTTCACCCGGCACTTCTGGTCGAAGGCGTAGCGGTTCTCGGCCGTCACCCGGCCGAGCACGTCCGCGGCCGGTTCGCCATTCGGCCCTCGCACCAAAGCCTCGAAGGCGAAGGGCTGCATCGTCTCCAGATCGACGATCGGCTGGAACGCCATGGAGAAATCGAAATCCAGCGCCGCGCCATCGCGGCAGCCGGTGCACATGCGGGGAAGGGAAGCGGCCAAGGGAGGCTCCTCAGAGAAGAGCCGCTTTTATCGCGCCACGCGCTTAAAAAGCCGTTTACCGCGTGGCGCTTTGTGCCTGCTTCAGATCAATGCCGCTCGCGCACATTGGCGAAGCGGACGTTCGGCCATTCCTGCTCGAAACGGCCCATTTCCCAGGCGTTGCGCATCATCAGCACCGGCTCGCCGTCGGCGTCTTCGGCGAAGGAGGAGCGGTGGGTTTCCATCAGGCGCTTCAGTTCGGCGGGATCGTCGGAGCTCACCCAGCGGGCGACTTCGTACGGGCTCGCCTCAAAACCGAGCTTGAGGCCGTATTCCGCCTCCATCCGCGTCGCCAGCACGTCGAGCTGAAGCAGGCCGACAACGCCGACGATCCAGTTGGAGCCGATCGACGGCTTGAAGATTCGGATCACGCCTTCCTCCGCCAGGTCCTGCAGGCCCTTGCGCATCTGCTTCGACTTCATCGGATCGTCGAGGCGGACTCGGCGGAGTTCTTCGGGGGCGAAATCGGGAAGGCCGGTAAAGGCGACGTCGCCTTTCTCCGACAACGTGTCGCCGACGCGGAGCGTGCCGTGGTTGGGGATGCCGACGATGTCGCCGGGGCGGGCAAGCTCGGCGAGCTCCCGGTCGCGGGCGAAGAAGGTGATCGGGTTCTGAATCGCCATCGCCTTGCCGAGCCGGCCGTTGGTCAGCTTCATGCCGCGCTTCAGGCTGCCCGAGCAGATGCGCATAAAGGCGATCCGGTCGCGGTGGTTGGGGTCCATGTTCGCCTGGACCTTGAAGATGAAGCCGGAGCATTTCGGCTCGTCGGGCGACACCGGGCCGCCCCGCGCCGGCTGCGCGCCCGGCGGCGGCGCAAAAGCGCCGAGGCCGGCGAGCAGGCGGTCTACTCCGAATTCGCGCAATGCCGAGCCGAAGAAGACCGGGGTCAGGTCGCCGTTGCGGAAGGCGTCGAGGTCGAAGCTCGGATAGGCTTCGCGGGCAAGCTCCCCTTCCTCGCGCAACAGGGCGAGCGCGTCGGCGGGGAGTATCCCGTCCAGCGCAGGATCGTCCATGCCTTCCACCGGCACGACGCGGCCGGGGGCGGTGCCGTCGCTCTTGTCGGCGAGCAGCATCTCGTTGGAGCCCAGATCGTAAATGCCCTCGAACATGCCGCCCATGCCGACCGGCCAGTTGCGGGGGGAGACGTCGAGCTGAAGCGTCGAGGCGATTTCGTCGAGCAGCACGAAGGGCGACAGGCCTTCGCGGTCGACCTTGTTGATGAAGGTGACGATCGGGATGTTGCGGAGGCGGCAGACCTCGAACAGCTTTCGCGTCTGCGCCTCGATGCCCTTGGCGGCGTCGATCACCATGATGGCGCTGTCGACGGCGGTGAGCGTCCGGTACGTGTCCTCCGAGAAGTCCTGGTGGCCCGGCGTGTCGAGCAGGTTGAACAGGATGTTGCCGACTTCGAAGGTCATCACCGAGGAGGTGACGGAGATGCCGCGCTGCTGCTCGATCTGCATCCAGTCGGAGCGGGCGCGGCGGCGGTCGCCGCGGGCGCGCACTTCGCCCGCTTCGTGGATCGCGCCTGCGAAATAGAGGAGCTTTTCGGTGAGCGTCGTCTTGCCGGCGTCCGGGTGCGAGATGATCGCAAAGGTGCGGCGCTCGGCGGGCAGGCCGTCGGCGCGGGCGCTTTCCTTTTGCAGGGTGGCCGTTTCGGTCATCGTGTAAGGCTCCGGGCGCGGCATCGGGGCGCCGCCGCATATTCGTTGGAGGTTCGGGATCGCCTGCGCTGTAGCGCCAACGGGCGCTTCTGGCGAGGCTCAGCTTTCGAGCAGGGTGAAGCGCACCGGCATGATTTCGCGGACGCCGAGGCTGCCGTCGTGGCCCTTCTCGATCACCGTCAGCTGCTGCACGTCCTTGCCGCCAAGGGGGATCACCATCCGTCCGCCCTCGGCAAGCTGCTCGCCAAGCGCTTGCGGCACTTCGCGCGCGGCGGCGGTGACCAGCATGCGGTCGTAGGGCGCATGGTCCACCCAGCCGCGCGAGCCGTCGCCGGTCTTGATCTCCGCGTCGAGGCCGAGGGTGGCAATGCGTATTCCAGCCGCGTCCGCGAACTCCTCGACGATCTCGACGGTGAACACTTCCGCGCCAAGCTCCGCCATCACCGCCGCCTGGTAGCCGAGGCCGGTGCCGATCTCGAGCACGCGGTCGCCGGGCTCCAGCGCCAAGAGATCGAGCATCAGCGCGCCGATGAAAGGCTGCGACAGCGTCTTGTCGAAGCCGATCGGCAGCGGCGAATCCTGATAGGCGACGGCGGCGATCTGCGGCGGCACGAAGATGTGGCGGGGGACGTGGAGGAGGGCATTGCGCAGGCGCGGCTCGAGCGCCCTCTTGCCGATCTCTTCCTCGGCCAAGTCGAAATGGAGGTCCACCACCTCCACCATGTGGCGGCGCAGGATTGCGAGATGCTGTTCGGTCATCGGCTTCATGAACGGGCATGTAGGGTGGCGGCGGCGCGAAGGGGAGGGGAACCGGCGCCGCTCCCGGCGATTGGAACGGCAAAGGAGCATGCATCATGGCCAACCAAGAAACGCCGAACGCCAAGACGGACAGCGCGGACAATCCCAAGAGCTGGGGACAGAGCGGCGACCTTTCGCGCCGCGATCCGGACGCGCAGGAAAGCTTCAACGGCTCCACCGGCGGCGGCCAGGCGGGCGGCGGCGCCTACCCTAATCCGCACACCGGAAAGGAAGGTGAAGGCGACCGTGAGGGCTATATGGGGCATGGCGGCCAGACCGAGCAGCCTTATTACGGCAAGGGCCAGCTCGGCGGGAAGGAAACGGGCGAAAACCCGAATTCGGCAACCAAGGACACCGGCTCCAAGACCGACTAAGCGCCGCCTGCCGTAAACAGTAGGGGCCGACGCTCATACTTGAGCGCCGGCCCCTCCCTCGATACGCGACGCGAGGGGTCGATCCCTCCGTTGACCCCCCTGTTACTCAACCGAAGGGAGCCGACCCGGAGACCGACATTGGTGCTTATGCCCTGATTCGATTGAGAAATGGCTGAATGGGTCCGACAGCCGATGTTCAACTTGGAACTCGGCTTCAGTTGGCGCTGTTGCCGCCGGTGTCGACCTTCACCTCGTCCGGCACATCGACGTCCGGCAGCTTGACCTCGACGTTGTCCGGCACCTTGATGTCCGGCGTCTCGACGTTGACGTTGACGCCCACTTTGTCCGCAGCCTTATTGAAGCCGCCGTCGAACAGGAAGAACATAGCAAGGATCAGCACGAGCAGCAGCACGGCGGCAATGATCCAGCCGCCACCGCCGCGGCGGCCGCCGTCGCCGGTGACCACGGTGGTGTGCCGTTCGGTTTCGCGAACGCGCTCCGGCTCCCGATCGAAATCGCTCATGATGATCTCCCTGACATCTGTTTCAGGGGCGAAACGCTATCTTGAAGAGCAGGGTTCCGTCAGGCGCCCGCGCTTGCTTCCCGGAGGATGCGCATCAGGCTTTCCACCGAATAAGGTTTGTGGAGGAGTTCAAAGCCATGCCGCCCGTCCTGGGCAAGAACGTGGCTGTAGCCGCTGGTCAGCACCACTCGCATCTTCGGCCAGCGCTTGCGGATGGCGAGGCCGAGATCGATGCCGCTCATCCCCGGCATAACGACGTCGGTGAACACCAGGTCGAACGCGTCGGCATTCTCCTCCAGCAGCCTGAGCGCCTCGTCGGCATGAACCGCAAGCCGCGTCTCGTGGCCAAGCTCGCGCAGCAGCTGGGTGGCGAACTCGCCGACTTCCTTATTGTCTTCCACGACCAGGATGCAGCTTCGCTCAAGCGGCGCGCTGCGCTCGGCCGGCTCCTTGGCAGTGACCGGATCCTGCGGCGCGACACGGGGAAGGTAGAGGGTGAAGGTGGTGCCTTGACCCACTTCGCTGTCCACCCGGACGTCACCGCCCGATTGGTGCGCGAAGCCGTAAACCTGGCTTAGGCCAAGACCAGTGCCCTTGCCCACTTCCTTGGTCGTGAAGAACGGCTCGAAGATCTGGGCAAGCACATCCTCGGGGATGCCCCGCCCAGTGTCGCTGATCGAGAGGGCGACATGTTCAGCATCCTTCGCCTCGTTCCAGCGGCTGGCGGGGATCGACTCCACCGCGCGGGCGGCAATGGTGAGCTTGCCTTCGCCGTCCATCGCGTCGCGGGCGTTGACCGCCATGTTGATCACCGCCGTCTCGAACTGGGCGATATCGGCCTCGACGAAGCAATTGGTGCATTCGATGTCGAGCTCGAGCTGGATTCGCGAGCCGACCACCGTGCGGACCATGTCGCAGACGACCTGCACCCGCTCCGCCGCGTCGAACACTTCCGGCTTCAGCGCCTGCCGGCGAGCGAAGGCGAGG
The DNA here is from genome assembly GCA_036386995.1 of Allosphingosinicella sp. Lineage (GTDB taxonomy): Bacteria > Pseudomonadota > Alphaproteobacteria > Sphingomonadales > Sphingomonadaceae > Allosphingosinicella. Next base: position 8,232 of record DASVUO010000186.1, read on the forward strand.
AGCTGGGCGGTGAGCTTGGCGGCGCGGTCGGCCGTGTCGGAGATGGCGTCGAGATAACGCCGGCGGCGCTCCTCCGGCACCTCGCCGCGGCGGAGCAGGTCCACCGAGGAGCGGATGATGGTGAGGAGGTTGTTGAAATCGTGGGCGACACCGCCGGTCAGCTGGCCGATCGCTTCCATCTTCTGCGCCTGGCGAAGCTGATCCTGCGCGGAAACCAATTCGGCGGTGCGCTCCTCCACGCGCTGCTCCAGCGTTTCGTTCAGCTCGCGAAGCGCCGCTTCGACCTTGGTGCGTTCGGCGATCTCGTCCTGCGCTTCGCCGAACAGGCGGCTGTTGTCGATTGCGATGGCGGCCTGGGCGGCGAGGCCGACCATGATCCGCTCCGCCCGCTCGGTGAACACGCCTTTTTCGGGGTGGCCGAAGAACAAGCCGCCGAGCACGTCACCAGTGCGCGAGAAAACGGGAACCGCGAGGTAGGAGCAGACCGGCAGGTGGCCCTTGGGCATGCCGTGGTGGGGCGCGCTGTGGCCGTAGCGCGGGTCCTGGGTGATGTCGTCCGAACGTACCACGCCCGCGCCGACGAATGTCGGCTCGAACACCTGCGTCGCACGCGGCAGGCCGAAGCTCTCGAACTGCGACCGCTCCGCCCCGGAAAGTGTGTAAAGCAGAAACGATCCGCCCTGCTTGTCGTAGACATTGTAGAAGAAGGCCCCAAAAGCCGCCCCGCTGACTTCTCGGCCAGCGTCGGTCACCATCTGAACGATGCGATCGAGGTCGAGCTCGGCGGCGAGCGCAGCGCCGGTACGATTCAAAACCTCCAGCGTTTCGCTCTGCTCGCGAAGCGCGTTTTCGGCGGCGCGGCGGCCACGAATGTCGCGCATCACGCCCAAAGCGCCGATCACCGAATCGCCGGCGCCTTTCAGCAGAGTGCCGACGAAGTGGATGTCGATCAGCTCGCCATTCTTCGCACGGCGTTGCGTTTCCACGTCCACGCGTTCGCCGGCGATGACCCGGCTGAACATCATCTGGCTTTCCGTGTCGTCGCCCGCCTCCGGCGCAAGCATGGAGATCGGCGCGCCCAGCGCCTCCGCCTCGCTATAGCCGAAGAGCCGCTCCGCCCCCTGGTTCCAGCTGGTGATCCTGCCCTTGAGGTCGGCGCCGATCATGGCGTCGGGCGACGAGGAGACGATCGCAGCAAGGCGCGCCATCGGCTCCACCTTGCGCCGCTCATCCGAGATCGCCGCGAGGAGCAATACGGTCAGCGCCGTGACGGCGATGAACTGCTGGGTATTGAGCACCGGATCGAGGCCGCTGTGGATCAACGGTCCGGCGCCGAGGCTTGCGCCCCAGATCGCGAACAGCGAGGCGACCAGCAGTGTGATCGACGCGCCCCGCACCTGAAAGGCGATCGCGGCCCAGATCAGGACGGGGAAAAGGTGCCAACTGCGCAGCCAGGGCGCGAGCACCGGGTCGAAGACGAGCCAGGACAAGAGAGCCGTGGCGGCGACGCAGATTGCGAGGTGAAGCCAGGCGCGCGGTCCCATGTCGCTCTTGCCCGAGCGCCACCAGCTCAGGATCAAAGGCGCGATGGTCAGGCCGCCGACGATGTTGCCGAACCACCAGGAGCTCCAGACGTGTAGACCGCCGGGAGCGTCTAGATTCCAGGTGATGGTGATGATCCCGGCACCAAGCGACGCGGAGAGAGCGGCGGAGACGGCAACGCCGACGGCAAGCCACAGAAGGTCGTGGCGGGTACGCAAGGCGGGATCGATCCTGCCGAAACGCAGCAGGATGTACGCCGCGGCCGAGTCGCCCAGCGCATTGACCCCCGCTATGGCCAGTTCCGCCCACAGCGGCTGAGCGGTGCCGAGGATCAGGCTTGCGCCTAGACGGCCGAAGAAGATTGCCGGCCAAAGCCGCGGGCCGCCGATCAGCAGGCCAGCCAGCGAAACGCCGAACGCCGGCCACACGGCGGAGCCGGCGCCGCCGACGCGCGCCCATTGCAGCCCAAGAACCGCAAGCGGCAGATACGCCGCGAATAAAAGGAGCCCGCCCGGCAGCGCCCGCTTCAACTTGTGTCCTACCCCTTATCCCACGCTGGTGCGGGAGCCGCGAGGATGCAAAGCCGAAACGAGCGCCGGGGTAAAGCGTAAAATGGTGTTGGAAGAAGCCGCCGCCCGATCAAGAGCGGCGGCTTTCCAAGAACTTAGCTGCCGGAACCGCCGCTGGCCGGTGCCTCGATGTCGACCTTGACGTCGGTGGTCTTGTCCGCGCCGCCCATCAGGCTTCCGCCGAAGAGGTAGAAGAGCAGGGCGAGGACGGCGATCAGCAGAACCACCGCGATCACCGTGCCGCCGCCGCGGCCGCCGCCGTCGGTGGTTACAATGGTCGTCGTTTCGCGCTCGCGATCGTGGTCACTCATGGCACTTCCTCCGTTTGTTACGGACCCTCAACGCCCCCTCCACCTCGCGGTTCCGGCCACGCGGAAGCCTCTCGCGCGGGCAGCGGGCGGCGGCTAGGGTCTCGGGCAACAAGGGGAGGTACCGGAATGACGCCACTCGACAGGGGGCAATTGTGGGTGATGCGCATCCATGCGGCGGTGCTCGCCTTGCTTCTGCTGCTCTCCGGCGCGGGCGCGGAGGCGGTGCTGCGCAGTAACGTCGATCTGCCACGCGGCGCGATTGTGCTGCCCCTGCTGATCGCGTGCATCTGGCTCGTCTTCATCGCCCCCGCCCGGCGCTTCAGCGGCTGGGGCTATGCGATGGACGCGGAGGAACTGCAGGTTCGGCGCGGGCGGCTGACGCGCGTCCATACAATGGTGCCGCTCGACCGCGTGCAGCATCTGGATATCGCGCAGGGTCCGCTGGAGCGCAGCTTCGGCGTGTCTCGGCTGATCGTCCACACCGCCGGCACGCTGCACAGCCAGGTTGTGCTCCCCGGCCTCGCCCGCCCAACAGCCGAAGCGATGCGGGACGAAATCCGCGCCCGGATCAAGCGGGACGGCGCGTGAGCGGGGAGATCAACGCCGACCGCCGGGTCCATCCGGGCTCGATCGTCCTGCGCTTCGTCAAGGAAGCGCCGTCGGTGGTGTTCGGCCTTCCCGCCGCTTTCGCCTTCTTCTCCGGCTCGGGCGTGTGGCGCATCCTGATGGTCGCCGGCGCGATCGGCGCGGTGGTGATCTTCCTGAACTGGCTCGCATGGCGAAGCTTTCGCTACGGCGTCGGCGAGCGGGAGATCGTCATCGAAAGCGGCATCCTGTCGCGCAACCGCCGCTCCATCCCGTTCGACCGGGTGCAGGATGTCGATATCGAGCGCGGCCCGCTTGCCCGCGCCTTCGGCCTCGCCAAGGTGCGGATCGAAACGGGCGCGGGCGGCAAGGACGAAGGCGTCCTCGACAGCATCACGGTGGCCGAAGCGGACCGGCTGCGCGGCGCCGTTCGGGCATGGCATGCGCATGGGGTGTCGGAGGCGGCGGCGCTTCCAGAGGACACCGCGCTGGCAGCTCCCGCCCAGGAAGGCCGGCTGCTCTTCTCTATGGACCTGCCGCGCGTGCTTCTGTTCGGCCTGTTCAGTTTCTCCCTCGTCTACATCGCCAGCCTGTTCGCCCTCCTACAGACCTTTGACCAGGCTTTGCCGTTCGACATCTACGATCCGGCGCGCTGGATCGGCCTCGTGGAGCACAACCTTCCCGGCCGTCTCACCGCCGCGGCGATTGGCTTCCTGCTGTTCCTGGCGGTGCTGCTCGGCGTGATCGCCGGCTTGGTGCGGACGGTGGCGCGGGATTACGGCTACCGGCTGATGAGCGAGGGCGTCCGCTTCCGGCGCGAGCGCGGCCTCTTCACCCGCACCGAAGCGGTGATCGCTAAGGCGCGGGTGCAGCTCGCAATGGTCGCAAGCGGGCCGATCCGCGGCCGCTTCGGCTGGAGCGGCCTCCTGTTCCAGACGCTGGGCGCGGCAAGCGACGGCAGCGGCATGCAGGCGGCGGCGCCGTTTGCGCGGCGCGAGGAGATTGAAATCATCCTCGCGGACGCCGGCACTCTGAGGCTTCCGCCGCCGCCTGAGCTGCAAATGGTCTCGAGCCGCCACATCGTCCGGGCGGTAAGCGCAAGCGTGCTGCCGGCGCTGGTGGCGATCGTTGTCGGCGGCTTCTTCTTCCGGCCTGCGCTGCTGCTGCTCGCCTTGCTGCCGGTGCTCGCCATCGGAGCGACCTTGCAGCGCCGCTTCCACCGCTATGCCTTGGACGGCGAGCTGCTGTTCATTGCCCGCGGCGCCTGGCGTCGCCGACTGTGGATCGTGCCACTGGCCAATGCGCAGGCGATCAGCGTCGCCCGTTCCTGGCTTCAGCGGCGGCTCGGCCTTGCAACGCTCTCGATTGACACGGCGGGCGCCCCGCTGGCGAAGGGCGCCCGGATCGTGGACGTGCGGCACGGCATCGCCGAGACGCTGGCGGCGGAGATCGCCGCCGGCCGCCGGCTTTACTCCTCCGGCAGGAAGTCCGGCACGGAAAGGTAACGCTCGCCCGTGTCGTAGTTGAAGCACAGCACGCGGCTCCCGACCGGCACTTCCTTCAGCTTCTGGGCAACGGCGGCGAGGCTCGCGCCGGAGCTGATGCCGACGAGGACTCCTTCCTCGCTGGCCGAGCGCCGCGCCATTTCCTTGGCATCGGCCGGATCGACCTGAATGACGCCGTCGAGCAGGTCGGCCTGGAGGTTCTTCGGAATGAAGCCGGCGCCGATCCCCTGGATGGGGTGCGGACCGGGCGCGCCGCCGGAGATGACGGGAGACAAGGTCGGCTCCACCGCAAACACCTGAAGGTTCGGCCATGCCTTTTTCAGCACCTGCGCGCAGGCGGTGATGTGGCCGCCGGTGCCGACGCCGGTGATCAGCACATCAATGGGCGAATCGCGGAAGTCTTCGAGTATTTCCTGGGCGGTGGTGCGCAGGTGAACCTCGATATTCGCGGGGTTCTCGAACTGCTGCGGGATCCAGCTATTCTCCGTCTGCGCCGCAAGCTCGTGTGCGCGGGCAATGGCGGCCTTCATGCCGCCCTCGCGCGGCGTCAGGTCGAAGCTGGCGCCGTAGGCAAGCATCAGGCGGCGCCGCTCGATGCTCATGCTTTCGGGCATCACCAGGATCAGCTTGTAGCCTTTCACGGCGGCAACCATGGCGAGGCCGACGCCGGTGTTGCCGGAGGTGGGCTCAATGATCGTGCCGCCCGGCTTCAGGGCGCCGGAGCGTTCCGCATCCTCGATCATGGCAAGCGCAATGCGGTCCTTGATCGAGCCGCCGGGATTGCCGCGCTCCGACTTCACCCACACTTCGGCGTCGGGAAACAAGCGGGCGAGGCGAACGTGCGGGGTTCTGCCGATGGTGTCGAGAATGCTGCCGGCCTTCATGCCGTTGTCTCCTTGGGTTTCATTTCGCCATCTATGTTGGGCGGGTCGAAGCTGCGCGCAAGCCTGAGCTCGGGAAACCACTTCGCCCAGAGCAAGGTCACCGCGATCGCGCCCACCCCGCCGGCGACGACCGCCGTCACCGGCCCGATTGCTGCGGCAAGGAAGCCCGATTCCGCTTCACCGAGTTCGTTGGAGGCGGAAATGAACAGGGTGGACGCCGCGCCGACACGGCCGCGCATCTCGTCAGGCGTATAAAGCTGGATCAGCGACTGGCGCACGAATACGGAGAGCATGTCGGCCGCGCCGAGCAAGGCCAGGCAAAGAAGCGACAGCGGCATCCAGCGCGACAGGCCGAAGACGATGGTCGCGGCGCCGAACACACCGACTGCGGCAAGCATCTTCACGCCGACGTTGGTCTTCAGCGGCTTCCACGAAAACCAAATCGCCGTCAGCGTTGCGCCGAGCGCGGGGGCGGCGCGCAGGTGCCCGAGGCCCTCCGGTCCCACGGCCAGGATATCGCGTGCGAAGATCGGCAGCATCGCTGTCGCGCCGCCGAGCAGCACGGCGAAAAGGTCGAGCGAGATTGCGCCGAGCACGAGCCGGTTCTGGCGAACGTAGTGGAGCCCATCGATCATCTGCCGCCACGGGTTGCGCGAGCCGGTGATGGCGGTGCGCGCCTTTGGCCCGATCATGAACATGCAGAAGAGGGACAAGGTGAACAGGCAGCCGCTCACCGTGTACGGCATGTGCGGCGATATGGCGTAGAGGTAGCCGCCGAGGGCCGGGCCGACGATGGCGCCCGACTGCCATGCGATGGAGCTCAACGCGATGGCGCGCGGCAGTATCTCGCGCGGCACCAGGTTTGGGGCGAGCGCGCCCAGCGCCGGCCCGGCAAAGGCGCGGGCGACGCCCAGCAGGCCGGCGACAATGAACAAGGCGCTGAGGGTGGTCTGATTATGCCAGGCGAGCCAGCCCAACGCGGCCGCGCAAACGATCTCGAGCGCGATGGAGGCGCGGGCGATCATCCGCCGGTCGAGGCGATCGGCCGCCCAGCCGGTGACCAGGGTGAGCAGGAACAGGGGCACGAACTGCACCACGCCGATCAGGCCAAGCTGAAACGCGGCTTCGCGGGTGTTCATGGTCTGGCGGGCGATGTCGTAAACCTGC
>DASVUO010000187.1:0-22121 GCA_036386995.1 Allosphingosinicella sp.
TTGCGGTCGGTGATCGTCACCGTGCGCTTGACGCCATGCTTGCCGGTGTAGCTGATCTTGAGCTTGCCCCGCGTCACCTTGGCGTGGCGGTTGCGCAGCGTGGTTGCCCCGAAGCTTTTGTTTTCCTTGGCATATTCCTCATTACCGATCCGCATTCGCGTTTCGTCGATGAGGCGCACCACCGCGGCGAGCACCGTATCCTTGTCGGTCGCCTTGCCCTGCAGGTCGGCTTCCACCTTCTTGCGGAGCAGAGGCAGGCAGTGGCCGAAGCGGGCCAGCCGCTCGTACTTCAAATTCTCCTGCTGCTCGCGGAAGCTCGGGTGGTAGCGATATTGCTTACGGCCCTTGGAATCGAAGCCGACCGCCTGCAGGTGGCCGTCGGGCTGCGGGCAGAACCAGCAGCGCTCGTACGCCGGCGGCATGCCGACCGCATTCAGCCGTTCGATCTCCTCGCGGTCGGTGATCCGCTCGCCGTCGGGGCCATAATACATCCAGTAACGCCCGCGTTTCTTGCGGGTGATTCCGGGGCGGCTGTCGTCGACATAGCGGATCATCACGCCGCATAGCGCGCATGAGGCGGCACGGGTTCCGGAACGGGGCACCGCGACACCCGTTCGGGACGCAAACCCCCAAAGGAGACTCACATGCCCGCCATTGCTGACGCGAAAATCCTGATGATCGCCGCCGACGGCTTCGAGGATTCGGAGCTGCTCGAGCCGCGCCGAATCCTCAAGGAGGCCGGGGCGGACGTCACGCTGGTGAGCCTTGAGGAGGGCGAGATCGAAGGGGATAACGGCGCCAAGGTAGGCGTCGACGCGGTGCTGAGCAGCCTCGACACCGGTGGCTTTGACGCGTTGCTTCTGCCCGGCGGCACCAAGAACCCGGACAAACTGCGCATGGAGGAAGGAGTCGTGTCGATGATCCGCGGTTTTGTCGATGCGGGGAAGCCGGTCGCCGCCATCTGCCATGCGCCCTGGCTGCTGATCGAGGCGGACGTGGTGCGTGGCCGCACCGTTACCGGCTGGCCGTCGATCCGCACCGACCTCCGCAACGCCGGCGGCAACGTGGTGGATCAGGAGGTGGCGCAGGACGGCAATCTCGTCACCAGCCGCAAGCCGGAGGACATTCCCGCTTTCACGAAAGCCTTTATCGCGCTCGTCGAAAAGGCGTGAAAAACACCCGATCTTAACCGCGACGCGCTACCGGACGGCCAACAAGAAGTTTTCGAAAGGCCGTTCGGTGGATCAGCAAACGTCCGCAGCCACATTGCAGGCGCTCGATACGGAGCGCCGGCTCGAAGCGGAGCGGGAGTTCCACAACAGGAAGTTCGGCGAAGCGCAGGAGCATCGCGGCTGGAACTCGATCTACGAGCTCCCCCGCGCCGCCTACCGCGCGTTCGAGCGCGATCTCCAGCCGTTGGCGAACGGCGCGGACATCTTGGAATATGGCTGCGGCGATTGTTCCTATGTCGCCCGGCTCGCGGATTGGGGCGGCCGGGTGACCGCCATCGACATCTCCGATGAAGCGGTGGAAACCGCGCGCGCCATCGCGGCGCGGGAGAGCATCGATGCACGCTTCGCGGTGATGAACGCGGAGGAGCTGACCTTTCCGGACGAAAGCTTCGATTTGGTGGTCGGCCGGGCGATCCTCCACCATCTCGATCTCGAGAAAGCCTATGCCTCGATCGCCCGCGTGCTCCGCCCCGGCGGCACCGCGATCTTCCTCGAGCCGATGGCGCACAACCCGCTGATCGAGCTCTACCGCCGCTTCACCCCGCACCTGCGCACGGTGGACGAGCATCCGCTCCTCGCCCGCGACTTCGCCCACGCCCGCCGCCACTTCGGCGTGCTGGAACTGGAATATTTCACCCTGCTGTCGATGGGCGCGCTGGTGTTTTCGAAGGCACCGAAGCTGTTCAAGCCGGCGCTAAAGGCGCTCGACGCCGCCGACGCCGGACTGTTCAAGGTCGCCCCCGCTCTCGGCCGCTTCGCCTGGACGGCCAAGATGGTGATGCGCAAAGCTATCAGCCGCTGAGGGGGGCTGTTTGGGGGGCGCTCTCGTGCAGCTCGACCAGCCGCGTGGGTCTCGCGACGGACCATCCAATAGGAAGACGCCACTGGATTTCGCGGTCGTCGCTCCCATATTGAGGAGGCGATCGCGCGTCGGGAGGGCTTCGGTACAACACTCGTTCAAGCTGATTTCACCATACCCTCTGAGGGAACTTTTAAGGCCTTGTACGGTACCTTCTCACCGGGTACGTACACGGGGAACGCAGGAGACACCCATGCGAGATGTTAAATCGAAAGTCTAATCTAAGCCCCCTTCCAAGGGGGCTTTTTTTTAGTAATGTGCGCTGATGGACGAGGGAATCTCCGTCATTATCGCCGCGGTGTTGGCGATCTTGGGTATCTTCTATGCGTCACGTCAGCAGCGTAAAATGCTTCGGAAGCAGCATACCTACCAAGTTTTAGAGAAGCTCAACGATTGGTCGGACTTCGAGAAGAACTTGGACTTCGCTTCTAGTCTCATTCGCGCTGGAAAGGTTCCAAGGCTTTGCGGCGAAAGTGATAAAGATTCCTGCGATAAAATCGACTTCCTCCTAAATTACTATGAATTCCTCGCCTCAGCGATAATCGCCGGTGACATTGACGAGGGGCTTGTTCGGCGTGTCGAGCAGTCTCGTCTCTGCCGTCTTTACTTGAAGTTTCTCCCGTATATTGAGGAGAATCGTGAAGATCGCGAGAGTTCGTCGATGTGGGAGAACCTAGAATTTATGTGCCACCGGTGGACATTGGGGCGCTCAGATCCATTTGAGGCAGCTTTAACCCTTTTTCTACTGCGGCCGTCCGCTGCTCACTTCCATAATGATCGCGACGCCATCGCGATAGCGCTCCGAGAGCATAGCAGTCGCATGAAGTAACTTGAGCGTGCTGAGCCCTCGAAAGCAGATCAGATGCGAATCAAAGCCCGATACGGCGTCTAACCAGAGGGCCCAATCACCACCGCCGACTTGAGCACGATCGGCGTCTTCACCCGCGCCTTGCTGTTCACCGTGTTGTCGAGGCCGATCTGCACCGCCACGAGCAGGTAGGCGAAGGGCTGGAAGGCGATGCCGACGAACAGGGATCCGATCAGGTAGATGATGTGGGTGTGCTGGAGCGCGGTGGCCAGCGGCGAGATCCAGGCCTGGTCGCCTTCCGCCTTTTTGAAGCGGCGGCGGACGATCTCCATCCGGACCAGCCCGCCGACGTGGATGAGCAGGAACAGGATAAGGCCGGGGAAACCCTGCTCGCCGAGCATCTCGAAATAGGAGCTGTGGTAGGCGCGGCTTGCGTCCTCTTCGGTGCGTGCCTGGACGCTGGCCACAGCGCCGCTGGCCTGGACCGCCTTGGTTTCCACCGTGATCTTGCTCGACCGGTAGGCATCGAAGCCGCCGCCCCATGGGTTGCGCTGCGCATAATCCCAGGTCCAGGCCCAGATGGCGAGCCGCGTGGTGGCGGAGGAATCGGCTTCGTAGCCGGCGATCGTATCCATGCGGCCGGTGAAGTCCGACGGCAGCATCGGGATCGCGGCAAGCGAGGCGGCGACGACGAGGAAGACGTAGCCCACCCTCCTTTTCATGTCGCGCATCACCATCGCCGCAAGGGCGGCGATGCAGAGCATTCCGGTCCGCGCCGCAGTACCGACCGGGATCAGCAGGCAGGCGAAGATCAGGTTGCCGGCGAATAGCTTCACCCGCCAGTCGGGCGGAAAGATCGTGCCGTGGCGGCAGAACCAGAGAATGAGCGGAATGATCGCGATGGCGAAGGTCGATCCGGTCGAGCCTTCGTAGAGGCCGGTATTATCATTCAGCATGAAGATCTGCGTGCCGTAGCCGCCGCCCGAAATCGCCGTCTTGATGCCGCCGACGATGAAGATCGCCGACGCAGAGACGATCGCGAACAGCAAATAGGCCTCGATCCGAAGCCGGGTGCGAAGCGCGAGCGGCAGGAAGATCGACCAGATCAGCGCCTTCGACGCCCAATTCCATTTGTCCTGCGCTTCCAAGGGGAAGTCGGCATATTGGGTGGTGCAAAAGGCGTAGATCAGGAGCAGCAGCATCAGCCCCTGGCGCGGGGCGAAGCGCGCGCCTTTCTTGCTGTCGAACATCGCCCACGCGACGAACGCCAAGGCCGCGACGATCAGCGACACCTGCACCGAATTGAGCAGGTAATAAGACAGACGCTGCGGCTGAACGATGTCGATATACGCGAAAGCGAGCACGAACAGGAACGGCCGCTTGAAGCCGAGCCCGACGAGCAGCACCAGGTAGAGAATGAAGCCGAGATCACGCATCCGGCCTGGCCTTGCCGAACGGGCGCTTCGCCTTGCCTTCCGGCGCGGGCGGCGGCGGCACGTCGGGATCGTCGAGATCGGGCCGCGACAGCAGGCGCCAGGCGGCGAGCAGCAGCAGGCCGTGGCTGAGCGCCAGCGCGAAATTATCGATCATGGCCGGCTCCTCACGCCATTCGAATAACGCGAGGCGGTTGACGGGCCGTTAAGCCAATGGTGGCAGAAGGATCGGCATGCGCATCCTTCACGTGCTCGACCACAGCCTGCCGCTCCACAGCGGCTACACGTTCCGGACCCGGGCGATCGTCACTGCCCAAAAGGCGAGGGGGCTCGACGTCGCCTGCCTGACCGGCGCCCGCCACGAGCGCGGCGGCCCGGACCCGGAGCATATCGAAGGCATCGACTTCTTCCGGACGCCCGCGCCCGCCAAGGTGCCGTCGCCGCTGAGGGAATGGCGCGAGATCAGGGAGCTGTCGAAGCGGCTCGATGCGCTCGTCGAGGAGTGGAAGCCGGATCAGCTCCACGTCCACTCCCCGGTGCTGAACGCGCTCGCCGCTCTGCCGGTGGCCAAGAAGCGCGGGCTGCCGCTCATCTACGAAATCCGCGCCTTCTGGGAAGATGCGGCGGTCGGCAACGGCACGGGCACGGAAAATTCGCTGCGCTACAAGCTGATCAAGCTCGCCGAAACCCGCGCCGCCCGCCAGGCGGACGCGGTGGCGGTGATCTGCGAGGGGCTTCGCCGCGACCTCATCTCGCGCGGTATTCCGGCTGAGAAAATCATCGTCTCGCCCAACGGGGTCGACATGAGCCTGTTCGGCAATCCTGTCCCCGCCGATCTCAACCTCGCCCGCCGCCTTGGGCTGCGCGGCGCGGACGTGGTCGGCTTTATCGGCTCCTTTTACGATTATGAGGGCCTCGACGACATGATCGCGGCGATGCCCTTGCTGCTCGCCAAGCGGCCCAAGGCGCACCTGCTGCTCGTCGGTGGCGGGCCGATGGAGGAGGCGCTGAAAGCGCAGGCGGAAGCCTCTCCGGCGCGGGAGCGGATCCACTTCATCGGCCGCGTGCCGCACCATGAGGTGGAGCGTTATTACGGGCTGATCGACGTCCTCGCTTACCCGCGCAAGGCGATGCGACTGACTGAATTGGTGACGCCGCTGAAGCCGCTGGAGGCGATGGCGCAGCGCAAGCTCGTCGCCGCCTCCAACGTCGGCGGTCACCGCGAGCTGATCGAGGACGGGGTGACCGGCACGCTCTTTCCTGCCGGCGATCCGCAGGCGCTTGCCGACGCGCTCGACACCTTGTTCGCCAATCGCGGCGGCTGGGACAAGCGGCGCGAGACGGCGCGCGACTTCGTTGAACGCGATCGTAACTGGTCGTTGAACATTTCCAATTACATGCCCGCTTACCAACGGCTGACAGGCAAGGCGCTCTAATGGCTCGACCTTCAATCCTGCGGCGCGGAAGCGCCATCGATTACGCGCTTGCCGGCCTCGCCGGCGCGGCCTTCGCCTTTGCAGCCTTTGCGCTTCCCGAATGGCGGCTGACCCAGCTCGCATTGGGGAGCGGCTTGGCCAACATCTTCCCGCCCGCCCAGCCGCCGCTCGGCCTCACCGCCCGCGCTTTGTTCGCCGGAGGCGTGGGCGTAATCGCGCTGATCGGCTCTTATCTGCTTCTCCGCCTCGCCGACCGGCCGCGCGTCGCCAAGCGCGAAGTGACCGAAGCGGACGCTCCGCCCGAACCTATCCGCCTGCGCCGCGCCGACGCGCACCCCGACGCCCCCGCCCGCCGCCCCCTCACCGCACGTGATTTGGGCGAACCCGCCGAGGACCCGCCCGAAGAATTGCTGCTCGCGCCTGAGACGGAAGCGCCTGCTTTCCTGGTGGAGCAGGAACCTGAAACGGTGGAGGCCGAGCCGGTCGAGGCCGAAGCGGAGCCTGAGGCGCCGCTCGTCTGGCCGCCCGAGCCGGTTGCTGAGGAAGCGCCCCAACCTGAACCCGAACACGAACCTGCACCCGCCCCCGCTGAGGCCGAAGCCGAGCCGAGCATCACCAAGCTGATGCAGCGCCTCGAATTCGGCCTCGCCAAGAAGGAGCGCGTGGTGCTCGACCCCGCCGCCGTCGCCGCGCCGGCCGACGACGCCGTCGGCCACCGCTTGCGCAGCGCGATCGGGGATCTTCAAAAGCTCGCCGCGCGCGGCTGATCAGCCGAATACGGTCAGTGCCTCAAGCCTGATCCGCACCACGCCGGGCCGCCTTTCGTCGGCCGCCACGGACAGGTCGGCGACGATCTGCCCCGCAGCCTCCGGCGGCATGCGCACCACGCCCGCGAGCAAGGCATCCGCCGCTTCCCCAGCGCCATCGCCCTCGAAGCGCAAGGCGAGCTGGTGGCGTGCGCCGCGGAAGTTGGCGCTCGCCCAGCCGCGGCTGCGCACTTCCTCCAACACCCAGCCGGCGAAGCTTTCCAGCGATGCGCGAAGCCCGCGCAGAAAGGCTGCGTGCAGGTTCAGCGCCTGGTCCATGACGGGTCCTCCCGCGCATCGAGGAACTCGGTGATCCGCCGCCGCAGGTTAAGCCGCGGCTCGCGCCCGCGGCGCATGTCGAACACAAGCTGAGGGTCCCGCGCGCACTCCCGCCCGAACGTCGTCGGCGCTTTCTTGGTCATATATAGATAGCGCTCGATGCGCTGCAGAAGCGTCCGTCTCACCGCTCGTCTCCGAATCACTGTTCCCGTTGTGTTCTAGTTTCGGAGGAGTTTTCCTACTTGTCTAGGAAATTTCCTAGCGATAGGGAGAAGCGTGTCCCAAGAACCACGAACCCTTCTGGAGAAGCTGATCCGCGAACGGGGGGAGGATTATGCCGGCCTGTCCCGCTTGATCGGCCGCAACCCGGCTTACGTGCAGCAATATATCAAGCGCGGAACGCCCAAGCGTTTGTCGGAGGAAGACCGCCGCGCGCTTTCCCGCTATTTCGCAATCGACGAGGCTCTGCTCGGCGGGCCGGGCGCCGCCGCTGAGGCTCCGAGCGATCTCCTGTCGGTGCCGAGACTTGACGTCGCCGCTTCCGCCGGTTCTGGCTCGGAGGCGGGGGAGGAGCGGCCGCTTGGGCGTATCGCGTTCGATTCGGCCTGGCTTCGGCGAATGCGGATCGCGGGCAGCGCTCAGCTGTCGATGATCCGGGTCCAGGGCGACTCGATGGTGCCCACCCTCTCTGACGGCGACGAAATCCTCGTGGACAGGGGTGACGCCGCCGAACGGTTGCGCGACGGCATCTACGTTCTACGCATCGACGACGTGCTGGTGGTGAAACGGGTGGCGCGCAACCCGGCCGGGCGCGGCATCTCGGTACGCAGCGACAACCCGCAATTTCCGTCCTGGCCGGAATGCGATCCGGCCGCCGTCGATCTCGTCGGGCGTGTGGTCTGGGTCGGGCGCCGCTTGGGCTGAGCCGCTAGCGGCGCTCGTTCAGCCAGAACAGCAAAGCGAGCAGCACGCCCGCGCCGGTGCCGACCAGGATGCCGATGCTCGGCTGGCCGACGATGATCCCCGCAACGGTGCCGGCGATGATCGCAATGGCGATGATCGAACCGCCGGCCTGGGTGAGTTGGGAGCGCCTTGCCATGGCGCGCGCTTTGCCAGCCCAGCGGCGCCTTGGCCAGCCTCGCCGCAGCGACCGCGAATTTAAGCTGCTCTTCACCATCGCAGCGCAGGAATTTGGCAACCGCTTGCGCGCTACACCCCATTTCAACAAGCACATCGGGGGTTTTCTTGCGTTACCACGTTCATACCACCGGCCGCGGCGCGTTCGCCGAGGCCGCGGAACTCCTGTCCCGTTTCGGCGACCATGCCGTTTCGGAAGCGCGCCGCCGCGCCGGCAAAAGCCGCGATCTGGGCAATGTCGTCCATTTCTGCCGGTGGCGCGAAGTGGAGCGAATGATCGGCACCCTTGCGGCCAAAGCGCCCGCGGGGCTCGTCCACTAGCGCCGCATCACCGCCCGCCGGGCCGATTCAGCGCTGGCGGCGGCCAAGGGGCGCGGCTAGGTTTCGGGCATGTATCGCTTTTCCTTGGGGTGGGGTGCGGCGGCTGCCTTTGCTGCCGGGTGTGGCCTTGCGTGCCCCGCCTCCGCTTCCGTCCAGGAGCAAGCCGCGCCGCCAGCGCCGACCCCGGCACCGGCCGAGGCGGATCCGTTCGCCGAACTCGATGCGCCGCTCGACCCCTCCGCGCCGCTCGATCCGATGCCGGACCTCGGCGTCGAATGGCCGGAGCTCGAGGACAGCGCCGGCACGGGCATCGCCGGCGCGCCCGACAGCGTGATCGCCGACACCGCCGCAGAGCGCAGCTACGTGGTCGCGCTTGCGGGGCTCGATGCGGAGCTCGAGGCGGCGCTTGCGCCCCGCTTCGCCGAACTCTCGGCACTTGAGCGTAACCGAAGCGACCCCGCCAACGCGGCCCAGATCGACCGCCGCGCCCGGGAAGACGCGGAGCTGCTCGGCGAACTGCTGCGCGGGCGAGGATATTACGATGCGATTGTCGAGGCGCGGGTGGAGGTTGCGGAAGCCGCGGGCGGTCCTGTGCGGGTGACGTTCGAGGCCGAGCCGGGGCCGCTCTACCGCTTCAGCGAAGTCCGCCTGCAGGGCGTGGACGAAGCGGGCGCTGACGCCGCCGCCTTGCGGGGTGCCTTCGGTGTGAAGGCGAACGATCCCGTCGACGCCGACAAGGTCATCGCCGGCGAAGCGGAATTGCGGGCGGAGCTTGGCCGGCGGGGCTACGCCTTTGCCGATGTCGGCGCGCTCGACATTGCGGTCGATCACCAGAGCCGCACCGCCACGCTCATCCTGCCGGTCGACGCCAACGGCGCGCGGCAGTTCGGCGCGATCCGGGTCGAGGGGCGGCCGCTGTTCAGCGCCAGGCACCTCCAGACCATCGCGCGCTGGAAGCCGGGCGAGCCTTATACCCAGGCGCTGGTCGAGGATTTGCGCCGCGCGCTGATCGCCACCGGCCTTGTATCCACCGTCGCAATCCGCCCGGTCGCCGGCACCGATCCGCGCACGGTGGACCTCGCCATCACTCTCGACCGCGCGCCGATGCGCACGATCGCCGGCCAAGCGGGCTACGGTTCGGGCGAAGGCATCCGCGTCGAGGCGAGCTGGCAGCACCGCAACCTCCTCCCGCCGGAAGGCGCCGTCACCTTCCGAGGCGTGGTCGGCACCCGCGAGCAGCTGATCGGCGCGACCCTTCGCCAAAACAATTTCCGCCGCCGCGATCAGGTGCTGACCGGCCAATTCGCGGTCAGCAACATCGATCGCGCCGCCTACGAAGCGCGCACCACTTTCCTTGCCGCAAGCATCGAGCGCCAGACCAACCTCATCTGGCAGAAGAAATGGACCTGGTCGGTGGGCGGCGAGCTGATCGCGTCCGATGAGAAGGACGTCGACATCGACACCGGCACCACGCGCCGCCGCACCTTCTTCATCGGCGCGCTTCCGGCGACGCTCTCCTATGACGGGTCGAACGATCTGCTCGATCCGACTCGCGGCTTCCGCCTCGCCGCGCGCTTCTCACCGGAAGCGAGCTTCCAGGGCAGCGGCTTCGGCTATTCGCGTCTCCAGCTCGATGGCAGCTTCTACCAGCCGCTTACCGAAACGGTGACCTTCGCCGGCCGCGCCCGCATCGGCACAATCGTCGGCGCGGCGCGCGACCGGATCGCGCCGTCCCGCCGCTTCTACGCGGGCGGCGGCGGATCGGTGCGCGGTTACGGCTTCCAGCGCTTGGGCCCGCGCGATCCGGTGTTCGATGATCCGATCGGCGGTCGAAGCCTAGCCGAATTCTCGCTGGAAGCGCGGGTGCGCTGGCGCAATTGGGGGATCGTGCCCTTCCTTGACGGCGGCAATATCGACACATCGCCACTGCCGGGCTTCGGCGACCTGCGCTTCGGCACCGGCATCGGCGTTCGCTACCACACCCGCTTCGGCCCGATCCGGGTCGATCTCGGCACGCCGCTCAACCGCCGCGACGGGGACGCCCGGGTGGCGGTGTACGTCTCGCTCGGCCAGGCCTTCTGATGGACGACGAGGCGGTGGACAGCGGCGAAGCCGAAGCGCAGCCGCCGCGCCGCCGCCGCCGCGCCCGCTTGGCCTCCGGCCTCGCTAAATGGGCGGTCGGACTGCTGCTCACCTTGTTCCTGTTCGTTGCCGCCGCGGCCTTGCTGCTCGACACGGGCGCCGGCCACCGCTTCCTCGCCGATCGGATCGCGGCGATGGCGCCGAATTCGGGCCTCAAGATCCACATCGGCAGGATCGAAGGTTCGATCTGGGGCGAGACGCGGCTGGTCGATGTCCGCCTCTACGACCCGCAAGGGCTGTTCGCGGAATCGCCGCTGATCGAGGTCGATTGGCAGCCTTTGGGCTGGATCGCCAACCGGCTGATCATCCACGATCTCGAGGCGCGTCTCGCGGCGCTCCACCGCCTCCCCAAGCTCCGCCCATCCGACGAGCCGGGGCCGGTTCTCCCCGGCTTCGACCTCCATGTCGGCCGTCTCGACGTCGCCCAGCTTCGCATCGGCAAGGCGGTGGCGGGAACGCCGCGGATCGCCCGCCTGTCGGGCGAAGCGGACATCCGCGCCGGCCGGGCGCTGCTGCGGCTGGACGCGGCGGTGAAAGGCGGCGGCGACAGCGTCGCGCTTCGCCTCGACGCCCAGCCCGACCGAGACCGGTTCGATCTCCAGGCGCGGGTGGTGGCGCCGGCCAACAGCGTCGTCGGCGTGATGCTCGGCACGCAAAGGCCGATCGTTCTGACGGTGGATGGCGACGGCCGCTGGGCCTCCTGGAGCGGCACCGCCCGGCTCGATCTTTCCGCGCGCCGAACCGCCGAGCTCGACCTCAAGGCGCAAAGCGGGCTTTACGGGGTCTCCGGCTGGATCGCGCCGGGGCAGTTCTGGACGGGCAAGAAGCAGCGGCTGACCCAGCCGCGCATCCTTCTCAATGGCCGCGGCACGTTCGTCGAGCGGCGGGTCGACGGCCGCCTTTCCATGCGCTCCGCCGCGTTGCGGGTGGAGGCGGCGGGCGTGGTCGATCTCGGCAAGAACCGCCTCCGCAACGTTCGCTTGGCCGCCGATCTCCTCCAGCCCGCCGCTTTGTTCACCAACATGCGCGGCGACAAGGTGCGGATCACGGCCGTCCTGAACGGCGCCTTCCGAAGCTTCGATTTCGCCTACCGCGCCACCTCGCCGCGCGTGCAGTTCGACAATACCGGGCTGGAGGAGCTGCGGCTGGAGGGCCGGGGGCGGATGTCCAAGGCGCCGGTGACGGTGCCGATCGTCGCCACCATGAGGCGGGTGACCGGCGTCGGCGATGTCGCGGGCAAGATCCTCGCCAATTTGCGCGCCGAGGGCCGCTTGAGCGTCACGGCGCGCGAGCTGCGCGGGCAGGGGCTCAGCCTCCGCTCCGACAAGGTGAACGGCACGCTCGGCCTGTTCGTCGATCTCAAGAACGGCCGCTTCCAGGTCGATATCGAGGCCGGCATGAAGAGCTACGGCGTTCCCGGGCTCGGGCTGGTGGACGTCACGACCAACCTCAAAGTCGTCCGCCACCCGTCCGGCAAGGGCACGTTCGTCACCGGCAAGGGCCGCGCCTGGCTCAGGCGGTTCGACAACAAGTTCCTGCTCAACCTCGCCGGCGGCCTGCCTTATGCAGAGGCCGATCTGGAGCGCGGCAACGACTTCATCCTCCACTTCCGCAACCTGCGCATCCGCGCGCCGTCGGTTGCCATCGCCGGCACCGGCCTTCGCCGCCGCGACGGCACGTTTGCCTTTGAGGGGCAGGGGCGGCAGGCGGCCTACGGCGCCTTCGGCATCGCGCTCGACGGCCGGATCGAGCGCCCGCGCATCACGCTTCGTCTTCCCCGCCCGAACGAGGCGCTGGACGTGCGCGACATGATCCTCGCGCTTGAGCCAACGCCGAGCGGCTTCGCCTACCGCGCGTCGGGCCGCTCGCTGCTCGGGCCCTTCACCTCCAACGGCAACATCCTCCTTCCGCCGGGTGGGCCGCCGACGATCCAGGTGGCGTTGCTCACCGTCTCCAACACCCGCGCCAGCGGGTCGCTTCGCGCCGATCCGGGCGGGTTCAACGGCGCCCTCGATGTCACCGGCGGCGGATTGCTTGGGCGGCTCGCCTTCAGCCCGTGGAACGGCATGCAGCGCATCGGCGTCGACATGACGGCGGACAATGCCCGCTTCGCCGGCCCGCCGCCGATCGCCATCCGCTCCGGGCGCCTCCGGGCCGCGATCCTGCTCGATCCCGCCGGCACCTCGGTTCAGGGCAGCCTCACCGCGCGCGGGGTGAGCCGTGGCCCGCTCTCCATCGCCAGCGTGGAGGCGAGCGGCAATGTGCGCGGCGGAAGCGGCCGGATCACAGCGCGCATCGCCGGTACCCGCGGCCGCAACTTCGCCTTCAACACCGTCGCCGATTTCTCCCCCGGCCGGATCAGCGTCTCGGGCGAAGGCTCGGTGGACCGCCGCCCGATCCGGCTTACCCAGCCGGCCATCCTGGTGCGCGAAGGCGATGCGTGGCGGCTGCAATCCGCAGGCCTCTCCTTCGCCGGCGGAAGCGCCACCCTCGCCGGCCTGTTCGGTGGGCCGACCACCGAAGTGAATGCGCGCATGGAGGCGATGCCGCTCTCGGTACTCGACATCGGCTGGCCCGAACTCGGCCTCGGCGGCAGCGCGTCGGGCACCTTGAGCTACCGCTTCCCCTCCGGCGGCGGCCAGCCGAGCGGCGCCGCCGACCTGCGGGTGCGCGGCCTCACCCGCTCCGGCCTCGTTCTCTCCTCCCGCCCCGTCGACATCGGCCTCGCCGCGCGGCTCCAGAACGGCAGCGCCGGCATCCGCGCGGTGGCGGCGAGCGAGGGCAGAACCATCGGCCGCGCCCAGGCGCGCCTCTCCCCCATCGGGCTCAACGGCAATATCGGCGAGCGCCTCGCCGCGGCGCCGATGCTTGCCCAGATCCGCTATAACGGCCCGGCCGACACGCTCTGGCGCCTGACCGGCGTCGAGCTGCTCGACGTCAGCGGCACCGTCGCGATCGGCGCCGACGCGCGGGGCACGCTCAACAATCCCCAGATCCGCGGTTCGCTTCGCACCGACAAGGCGCGGATCGAAAGCGCGGTGACCGGCATGGTGATCGACAATGTCCGCGCCTCCGGTCGCTTCGGCGGCTCGAAACTGGTGCTCGACAGCATCGCCGGCACCACCAAGGGCAAGGGCACAGTCTCCGGCCGCGCCGCCTTCGACCTTGCCGGGCCGAAGGGCTTCGGAATGGACATCGCGCTCGACGCGCAGGCGGCGCAGCTTCTCGACCGCGACGATATTAAGGCGCAGGTCACGGGCCCGATCCGGATCCGCTCGGACGGGCAGGAGGGCTCCATTTCGGGCAAGGTCCGCCTGGCGTCCGGCGCCTTCCGCCTGGGCAGCGTCCGCGCCTCCGCGCAGCTCGCCCGCCTCCCCGTGCGCGAGGTCAACCTTTCCGCCGACGAACGCCCCGCCGCCCGCCGCCTTACCCCCTGGCGGCTGGACCTCGACGTCGACGCGCCCGGCCGCCTCACCGTCACCGGCCTCGGCATCAACAGCGAATGGAGTGCCGACCTACAGGTCCGCGGCACCGTCACCGAGCCCCGCATCACCGGCAGCGCCAACCTGGTGCGCGGCTCGTACGATTTCGCCGGACGCCGCTTCGATCTCGAGCGTGGCTTGATCCGCTTCCAGGGCGAGAGCCCGATCAACCCGGTGCTGGACATCACCGCAGAAGGCGGCGTGCAGGGGCTGAACGCGGTGATCCGTGTCACCGGACGCGGCCAGCGCCCCGAAATCTCCTTCTCCTCGACGCCTGCTCTGCCGCAGGACGAGCTGCTTTCGCGGCTGCTGTTCGGCGCGTCGATCACCAACCTGTCCGCGCCGGAAGCGCTGCAGCTCGCCGCCGCCGTTGCATCCTTGAACAATTCGGGCGGCGGGCTCGACCCGATCAACGCGGTACGCGCCGCCACCGGACTCGACCGGCTGCGCATCGTTCCTGCCGACATCACCACCGGCCAGGGCACGGCCATCGCCGCCGGCAAATATCTCGGCCGCCGAGTCTATGTTGAGGTGGTGACGGACGCGCGCGGCTATTCCGCGACGCTGGTCGAATATCAGATCACCCGCTGGCTATCGCTGCTGTCCAGCATCTCCACCATCGGCCGCGAAAGCGTCAACCTGCGGGTCTCGAAGGATTATTAGGCGCGGCAGGGGATT
Source organism: Allosphingosinicella sp. (assembly GCA_036386995.1). GTDB lineage: Bacteria > Pseudomonadota > Alphaproteobacteria > Sphingomonadales > Sphingomonadaceae > Allosphingosinicella. Next base: position 14,614 of record DASVUO010000187.1, read on the forward strand.
GTTAACACAGCACATTTAGGATCGCGCATCGCACCGGGGAGGAGCGCGATGGGTTCAGCAGCGATACCGACGGCGGACAAGGCACGCCGCGCCGAACGGCGGGCGGTGAGCGGTTCCGCCCGGATGCGCCCGAACAGCTGGAGCAGCGTCGAAGTCGCCATGCTCGATCTATCGGAACATGGCTTTCGCGCCCGCTGCGACGTCCGGCTCCGGGCCGGCTCCGGCGTCTCCATCGAGATCCCCGGCGCCGGCACGGTGGAAGCGCAGGTGGAATGGCAGCGCGGTGACGAGTTCGGCGCGCGTTTTTACCAGGCTCTAGACCTCGCCGTCTGCGGCTGGACGGGCGAGGAGCGCCACAGCGCGCTCGCCCAGCTGCTCGTCGCCCGCGCCGGCGCAAAGGCCGCCGGACGCCCCGTCGCGGAGGCGCAGCTTCGCCGCCAGATCCTCGCCAGCCTGCCGATCCGCAAGGATGTGGTTACCCGGTAATTTACCGCGTCGTTGCGCGCTTCCGTTAACTTGCATCAGTGTAACCTCGTCCCCAGAGCCGCGCTTCGCGGCAGGTCGTGGGGACTAAGCAGAGATCATGAGACGCGGCCGTTTCGCCGATCTGCACGAGGAATCGCCGGAAGCGGCGCCCCTTGGGCTGCGCGAACTGCTGGCATTCGACTTCCGCGCGCCCGAGAGCGAAGACCACGCCCGCATCGCCGCCGATCGCGCGCGCGCGCTGATTGTCTCCGTGCCGTTCCTCGCAACCTCCCACGCCCTTTGGGCGGTGGCGCTCCTCGCCACCTTGCTGGTCAGCGGCCATGGCGGCCTGCTCGTCGCGGCGCCCTTTGCAGCCCTACTGCTTCTCAATGCCGGCTTCTGCCGCTTCATGGCCCGCGAAGCGCCGCCACACCGCAAGGTGCGCTGGACGGCTGCGTACGTTGCAGCATCGGCCCTGCTCTTCGGCCTGGCCGTTCCGCTTCTGGGGCCGGACGCGCCGCTGCTTGCCCGGGCCCTGCTGTTCGCGGCGCTAAGCGCGGGTATCGCCGCCTTCTTCCTCTTCCCCGCCCTTCTGATCCTGTCCTGCCTCGTTGCCATTGCAGGCGCGGCCATGATCGGCAGCGGCACCCCGCTGATCATCATCGTCCTGGTGGCGGCGGTGTTCTTCGTCTCTCTCAGCATCTCGCGCGCTCGCGACCTGATCTTCGCGGCCGAGCAAAGGCTCGCCGCCGAATGGGAGGCTCTGAAAGCCCGCCGCTTCGTCGAGGAATATGAAGAAAGCGGCCGCGGCTGGTTCTGGGAAACCAATGCCGAGGAGCGGGTGACCTACCTCAGCGACGGCCTCGCCCAGCGGCTCGGCGGCGAGGCGGTGGGCGCTCGACTCGAAGACCTGCTCCAGGTGCATGACGGCGACGCGGCCGGCGAGGCGCGCCGCACGCTCGCCTTTCACCTCTCCGCGCGCTTTCCCTTCTCGGACGTAATCGTCGGCGCGCCCGGATCGGACGCGCACAGTTGGTCGCTCTCCGGCACGCCGAACTTCGACCAGTTCGGCCGCTTCCTGGGCTTCCGGGGCATCGGCGCGAACTTAAGCGAGCAATTGCGCAGCGAAGCGGAAAAGACCCGGCTCGCCCGCTACGACAGCCTCACCGGCCTCCCCAACCGGGCGATGATGCGCCGCACCCTGGACGAAGCGCTTGCCAACGCCGCTGAGCGCCGCCGCGGCTGCGCCTTGCTGATGATCGATCTCGACCGCTTCAAGCAAGTCAACGACACGCTCGGCCACCCGGTCGGCGACAAGCTTCTGAAGCAGGTCGCCGCCCGCCTGCAGGAGGTGATCGGCGACGCCGGGCAGGCAGGCCGCGTCGGCGGCGACGAATTCGAAGCGATCCTCCCCGGTATCGACGAGGAAGCGCGGATCGAGGAGATCGCCCTTCGCCTCATTGCCCACGTCTCCCGCCCCTACGAGCTGGACGGCCACGTGGTGGAAATCGGCGCGTCCGTCGGCATCGCCGTAGCAAGCCCGGGCAAGGCCTACCCGTCCGCGCTGATCCGCGACGCCGATCTTGCGCTCTACGCCGCGAAGGCCGCCGGGCGCGGTACGTTCCGCTTCTTCGCCGCCGAAATGCACGAACTCGCCGCCGAGCGGCAGATGCTTGAGAACGATCTGCGCGACGCGCTCGCCAAGGATCAGCTTCGCCTCTTGTACCAGCCGATCGTCGATTCGGTGACGGAGGAGGTCACCGCCTTCGAAGCGCTGCTGCGCTGGCAGCATCCGACGCGCGGGCTGCTTGCCCCATCGGCGTTTCTGCCGATCGCCGAGGATTGCGGGCTGATGCCGCGCATCGGCGCGTGGGTGGTGCGAAGCGCCTGCGCCGAAGCGGCAGCCTGGCCGGAGCATGTCCGGATCGCGGTCAACCTCTCGCCGGCGCAGGTTGCCGATCCGGGCGTGCCGTCGGTGGTGGCGAGCGCGCTTGCCGCGTCCGAGCTTTCGCCCGCGCGGTTGGAGCTTGAGATCAGCGAGGGCGCCTTTCCCGCGGACGGCGCCGGCCCGGCGCGCATGCTGTCGCGCCTGAAGGGGCTCGGCGTCCGGCTGGCGCTCGACAATTTTGGCACGGGGCGCTCAGGGCTTGGCCACTTGCGCGATGCGCCGCTCGACAAGATCAAGATCGACCGCAGCTTCGTTCAGGGCGCGGGCGCGCACGACAGCCGCAACGCCGCGATCATCCGTGCAATCGTGGTGCTCGCCGAAAGCCTCGGTATGGACACCACCGCGGAAGGCACCGAAACGCTGGAGGAACTGGCGTTGGTGCGGAGCCTGGGCTGCAGCCAGGTGCAGGGCTTCCTGTTCGGCAAGGCCGTGCCCGCCGCTGAAGCGAGCGTGCTCGCCAAGGGGAGCAAGCCGAGCGCGGAAGTGCTCGGCTTCAGCCGCCCAGCACGCCACCGTTTGCTTCGCAACGGCGTCCTCCAGCAGGGCGAGGAGCGCATCCCGGCGCGGGTGCGCAACATTTCCGAAGGCGGCGCCATGGTGGAATGCGCCGCGCAGCTTCAGCCGGACACGCCGGTTGTGCTGGACCTCGAAGAGGCCGGCCGGATCGAGGCGGACGTGCGCTGGTCAGGCCGCGGCCAAGTCGGCATGCGGTTCAAGCTGCCGTTCGAACTACGGCGGCTCGCGCCAGCCAAGCCCGGGCCAGCCGGGCTCAAGATGCTGACGCCGACCTACCTCGAGACTCTGCCTGCGGTCGAGGCTGAGCCGCCGCTCCGCAAGCCGGCGCGGCGCGGACGCTGAACGCCCGCGCCGGCCGATTTTACTTCGCCGCCGCCGCCGGCAGCACTTCCAGCTTCCAGGCCTTGGAATCGACTAGGAAGCGTTGCGCCGCCTTCTGAAGATCCTTGGCGGTGATCGCGTTGTACTGCGCCAGGCCCTGCTCAATGCTTTGCGCCGCTTCCGGCCGGGTCTGCACCCGCGCCAGCTCGTTAAGCCACCATTCGTTGCTTGCCCGCTGGCGGGTGATGCTCTCCACCAGCGGCTTGCGCGCGCGCTGCAGCTCGTCGTCGGTGATCGGCTTGGCGCGCAGGTCGGCGGCGATCTGGGCGGCGTCGGCAAGAAAGGCGTCGAGCTTCTCCGGCGGCGCCTCGATCTGCGCGGTCATTGTACCGTAATCGGGGAAGGTCTCCGATCCCGTATGCGACGCGTCAGGGCTGTAGGTGGTGCCCTGTTTTTCGCGAATTTCGTCGATCAGGCGAAGCTGCAGCACTTCGGAAAGCAGGTTCAGCGTCCGGGTCTGCTTCTGGTCGGCATAGAAGCCGGTCGTCGGCCAGGCGATCATCGCCAGCCCCTGGTCGGCGCGGCCGCCATGGGTCAGGCGAACCGTGGCGGGGGCCGGGAAGCGGGTGCGCAGCGCGGCCGGTGCAACCGGCATGTCCTGCCGCGCGGGGAGGGCGCCGAAGGTTGCCGCGACCTGCTTCACCGCTTCGTCCACCGTCACGTCGCCAACGACGATGATCTCGATGGGGCCGGAGCCGAGCGGTTCGGCGAGCAAGGCCTTGCCAGCCTGGAGATCCGCGCCTGCAATCTCCTCGCGCGACGGAAAGGCCCAGCGCCGGTCGCCGCCGTGGAGCAGGGCTCCGGCCTCGCGTCCCGCAACCCCGGCGGGGGTGCTTTCAAGCTGGTCGTGGATGGTCCCGCCAAAGGCGCGGAGACGGTCCCAGCCGCTTGCCCGCAGGCCCGGATCGGCGGTGAAGGCGGCAAGCACCTGCATCTGGATGGCGAGGTCCTGCGGGCGGGTCTTGCCGGAAAGGGTAAACGCATCCTCGGCGAGGCCGAAATCCGCACCGTACGTGCGCGACGCAAGCGCCTCCTGCAAATCCTCATAGCTCATCTTGCCAAGACCGCCCAAGGTGAAGGCGCCGTTGGCAAGGATGAAGGCCGGCGCCGGGTTGGCGGCCGGTACGTCGATCTGGCCGTTACCCATCCGCGCCGTCACCAGGATTTCATCATCGCGAAACTTGGTCGGCTTCACCGTCAGCCGGACGCCGTTGGCGAAGCGAATCGCGGTTGCGCCGAGCGACGCCAGCTCGCGGCGCTCCGCGACCGTGCCGGGCGTGCCGAAGCTGGTATACGGCCACGCCGCCGCCTGCTGCGCCGCGCCTGCCGCGACGGGCGACTTGGCGGAGGCCTGATAGGCTGCAAGTAGCGCCGGCTCGCCGCCTTCAACCGCCGTCGGCGAGGTGAGGTAGACGAGCGGGCCGGAGCCGGCGAACAGCGCCTTCGTGGCCGCCGAAACCTGCTCCGCCTTAAGCCCGCGCACCGCGTCCTCGAACAGCGCGAGGTTGGCTGCAGGCGTGGTGAACAATTGCTCGTCGTTCAGCGCGGCAAGCATTGCCCCGGCGAGGACCGGCGACGGCTGGGTCGCCGCGCCGTTCGCCGAGGCGGTGAAGGCGGAGCGCATCTCGGCGATCTCGCGGTCGAGTTCGGCCTGGGTCACGCCGAACTGCAACAGCCGCCTCTGCTCCTGCTCGATGGCGGCAAGCGCCGGCTGCCACGCGCCGGGCTTGGCGATGGCGATCACCTGGGTGATCTGCGCGCGCTCCGCCTGCTCCTGCCGGCCGGTGCCCGCGGCGATGAACGGCGCGTCCGCGCCCGCCGCCGCCATCCGCTCGAGCCGGCGGTTGAGGACCCGGAGGCCGAGATCGGGAATGAGCTCGGCGATGCGGGCGGCGCGGCTGTCGGCGCGAAGGTCCGGCGGCGAGACCCAGGCCAGGCTGACGCGCGTGGCGACGCCCGGCTCCACGAAGACGTGCGTCTCCGGCCCGCGGCTGGCGAGCTTCGAGGCAGGCAGTTCGGCGCCCATCTTGCCGCGGCCCTTCCAGTCGCCGAACTGCGCGCGGATCTTCTTTTCCATCGCGTCGACGTCGAAGTCTCCGACCGCGATCAGGGTCGCCCGCTCCGGCCGGTAATAAGCGTCGTAGAATTCCACAAAGCGCTCACGCGGTGCCGTCTTGAGCACCTCGGTCAAGCCGATCGGAAGCCGCTGCGGCAGGATGTCGCCCTTCAAGAGATAGCCGAGCTCATCCTCCGCATTGCGAAGCTGCGGCGTGGCGCGGGTGCGCTCTTCCGACAAAACGATGCCGCGCTCGCTTTCGATCGCGCTTGCCGTGAAGCTCGCTTCCCCCGCCACTTCGCGAAGCAAGAAGAGGGCGGTGTCCACAGTCGCCGCGTCCGTCTCCGGCAGATCGAGCATGTAGATGGTCTGCTCGAAGTCGGTGGACGCATTGGTGTCCGGCCCGAACTTGAGGCCCGCCCGCTCCAGCCGGCGGACGAACTCGCCTTCCGGCACGTTCTTGGTGCCGTTCAGCACCATGTGTTCAATGAAGTGGGCAAGGCCGCGCTGGTCCTCGCGCTCGTACATCGAGCCGACGTCGAAGCGCAGGCGAAGCGATGCGTTGTTCGGCGGCGTGGCGTTTTTGCGGATCTGGTAGCGCATGCCATTGGGCAAGGTGCCTATCCGCACCGCCGGATCGGCTTCAAGGCCGGCAGCCGCCGTGGGAGCCGACGAGGTTTGCGCAACGGCCGGGCTGGCAAGCGTTCCAGCGGCAAGCGCCAAGGCCATGCCCGTCGCAACGAGCAGCTTCATCTTCGTCATGTGCATCAATCTCCCACGCCCCCGGCCGGGGCCTCAGCCGAAGCGCTACCATAAGGTGCCGTGTTTTCAAAGCGTTGGCCGTTCTTGCGCAAAAAAGTACCCCCGCCCGCCGAAGCGGACGAGGGTTCTTCCATGAGGCGCTGAAGAAGCGGCTCAGCCGGAATAATACATGTCGTATTCCACCGGGCTCGGCGTGGTCTCCCAGCGCAGCTGTTCTTCCCATTTAAGCTCGATGTAGGCGTCGATCTGGTCTTCGCTGAATACGTCGCCCTTGGTTAGAAACGCCCGGTCGGCTTCCAGCGCGAGCAGGGCTTCGCGAAGCGAGCCGGCCACCGTCGGCACTTCAACCAGCTCCTGCGGCGGCAGGTCGTAGAGGTTCTTGTCCATCGGGTCGCCGGGGTGGATGCGGTTCTGGATGCCGTCCAGGCCCGCCATCAGGATCGCCGCATATGCGAGGTACGGATTGGCGAGCGCGTCGGGAAAGCGGAACTCGACACGCTTCGACTTCTCGCCGGTGCCGTAGGGGATACGGCAGGAGGCGGAGCGGTTGCGGCTCGAATAGGCCAGCAGCACCGGCGCTTCGAAGCCCGGCACCAGCCTTTTGTAGCTGTTGGTGGTCGGATTGGTGAAGGCGTTCAGCGCCCGCGCATGCTTGATTACGCCGCCGATGAAATACAGCGCCAGCTCGCTCAGCCCGGCATAGCCGTTGCCGGCGAACAGCGGCTTGGAGCCGTTCCAGATCGAAAAGTGGGTGTGCATGCCCGAACCATTGTCCGCCTTGATCGGCTTGGGCATGAACGTCGCCGTCTTGCCATAGGCATGCGCGACCTGGTGCACGACATACTTGTAGATCTGCATGCGGTCGGCGGTCTCGACCAGTGAGCCGTAGGTCAAACCAAGCTCGTGCTGCGCGGCTGCCACCTCGTGGTGGTGCTTGTCGCAGGGCAGGCCCATCTCGATCATGGTGGACACCATCTCGCCGCGAATGTCGACGGCGCTGTCCATCGGCGCGACCGGGAAATAACCGCCCTTGGCCCGCGGCCGGTGGGCAAGGTTGCCGCCTTCATATTCACGGCCGGTGTTGGTCGGCAGCTCGATGTCGTCGATGCGGAAGTAGGACGTGTTGTAGCCGTCCTCGTAGCGCACGTCGTCGAACAGGAAGAATTCGGCTTCCGGGCCTACATAGACGGTGTCGCCGATGCCGGTGGACTGGAGGTACGCCTCGGCCCGCTTGGCGGTGGAGCGGGGATCGCGGGCGTAGAGCTCACCGGTGGCCGGATCAACGATGTCGCAGAACAGGATCAGCATCGGCGTCGCCGAGAACGGATCGACATATACCGCATCCAGATCCGGCTTCAGGATCATGTCGCTTTCGTTGAT
>DASVUO010000188.1:0-6335 GCA_036386995.1 Allosphingosinicella sp.
ACCGGCGCCGCCTTGGTGTGGCACGATTGGCTGGAGGGGGTGCTGAACCCGGAGCGGCAGGTTTCCGTGGCCCCTGCCCTCCCCGTTTCGGCTTATGCGCAGGCCGCGCGAAGTCGAGCCGCGCCTGACCAGCGGCTGGTCAGCATCGGCTTTCCGCATGAGAACGGACCGGTCGTCGCCACCCTCGCCAGCCCCGCGCCCGCCGGCGGCGGGCGGCCGGTGCGCACGATGCTCTATCTCCACCCGAGCGACGCGCGGGTGCTGGACACGGCGCGGAGCAACGAAGGCGCGGTGCAGGTGATGCACGTCCTCCACGGCAGCCTGATGGTGCCGGGTGTTGGGCGTACGATCGTCGGCTGGATCGGGGTGGCGATGCTGCTCTCTTCGCTCACCGGCCTGTGGCTGTGGTGGCCCTTGAAGGGTGGCATCGGTCGCGGCCTGCGCTGGCGGCGGCAGCCGGAGGTGAGCGGCAACATCCACCACCAGGGCGGCTTCTGGATCGCGCTTCCGCTTGCCGCGCTTTCCTTCACCGGCGCCTGGATTTCCTTCCCGGCGTTTTTCGCGAGCCTGTCCGGCGACCCGGCAGGTCCCTCCCCCGCCGAGCGGATGCGGCGCATGGCCGCGGCGCCGCTCGCCGAGACCCAGCTTGCCCCCGAGGCCGCGCTCGCCGCCGCCCAGCCGCTCGCCACGGGTAGGCTTGTGACGATGAACTGGCCAACCGACAAGGAGTCGAAGTGGAAGCTCGCTTTCGCCCGCGCCGGCGGCAATGCGGAAGTGGGCGTCGAGGACGGCAGCGCGAAGGTCACCGCGCCTAAGCCGCCGCAGCCCGAAACCACCGCGCGGCTGATGCGCCGAATCCACGACGGCACCGGCATGGGCAGCGTCTGGCAGGCGATCATCTTCCTGGGCGGCATCATTCCGGCGCTGTTAGCGATCACCGGCGTGCTGATGTGGCTCACCGCCCGCCGCCGCCGCCGAGACATGGCCGGCCGGCGCGCCGCTCGCGCCGCCTAAAAGCGGCTCAGGCGATACCGGTGACGCAGGGGCTGGTTGCGCCCTTGCCGTCGGCGCCCCAGCGGCGGAAGCCCTTCGAATCCACGTGGAAGCGGTTGCCGGTGTAGAAGCCGAGGCCAATGCCGTAATCGTCGCCGCGGAGGTCGTGGACTCGGCAGATGCTGCTGATCATGGCGCCGCGGGTCAGTTCCTCGCGCACCGGCACCAGGTCGAGCGCGTAGAAGTGGCGGTGGGCGCTTGCCTTGGCGCCGCCCGAACACTGGTTGAGCTCCTCGTTGCGGAAGCCCGAGACCGCCTCGACCTCGCCGATCACCGGCTCGACATGGTTCTTCACGAATTTGAGAGTCTCGGCGATGTGGGTCCATTCGCCCATTGGCGCGACTTCGAAGCGGGGGCCGCTGCAATCGCGCCATTTGCTGGCAGTGCGGACCAGCTGCCAGGTCGGGATCACGTCCTGAACGCCGGCGGCGTCGAGGTAGGAGCGAAAGGACAACAATTCGGCGCGGGCGCCCGGATCCTTGGCGAGCCAAGCGAGGTAATCCGCCTTGTTCTGCCCCTCGGGCAGGCTTGCGGACAGCGCAGGAGTAGCGACCAGCGCGGCCAAGGCCAGCGCCACGAGGCGGATTAAATGTTGCATATCAATTATATAGCCTCAATTCGGCCATATTCAAGGACCCCCTCCGGTCGTTCCGGAGGCGATATACGGGGAAGGTTCCGTGAGAGTCGAATCCGCTGCCGCTCAGCCGCGACGAGCCGTGCGCCGCGCGGGACGGGGAGCGTCCGCCTCGGCTTCGCCCGGGGCGGTGGTCCAGCCCAAAGCCGGCAGCGACAGGCTGCGGCGGCCGGAGAGATCGGTGCGGGCGACGACGATTCCCTGCTCCTCGATATAGGCCAGCACCCGGCGCAGGCGGCCGAGCGAGCCGGTGCCGTAGATTGCGGCAAGCTCAGCGTCCGGCGGGCAAGCCGCGCCTTCCCGGGCGGCGCGGGCGAGGAGCAGGAAGACGGGCAGCATGTCGTCGGGCAAGGACGCGCCCAGCGCCAGCGCTTCGTCCCAGCCTTCCCCTGCGATGCCGGCGCGGGTCATTGCGAGCCGGGTGCGGAAGGCGGCGAGGTCGAGCGGCTGGCCGACGAGGCCGAGCATCCGGCACCGGGTCTGGAAATCCTGAAACAGCACCGGCACCGGCTGGGCGGAAGAGCCCGCTTCGGCGACGATCCCGCTTAGTGCTTCGGCGACGATCCGCTCCCGCGCCTCTTCGTCCAGCGCGGGAAGCGACGGCGCGGCGGGGCGGGCGGGCGCCTCGAGCGCGCGGAGCAGGCTTTCGGCGGCGGGCGCAGGGGGTGGCGGCGGCGCGGGCGGCGGCGGCGGCGCGTCTTCCAGGCCGGCGAACAGATCGGCGGCAGGTCCCGCCTGGCTTGGCAGCGGCATCAGCTTGGGGCTGGAACTGCGCGCCTGGGTGGCGACCGCGCCGATCCGCACGTTCACCGGCCGCCGCGACAGTGCCGGGCCGAGCGCCAGGAACTCGCCGCGCTGCAAGTCGCGAATCGCCTCCGCCTGCCGCCGCTCCATGCCGAGCAGGTCGGCGGCGCGGGCCATGTCGATGTCGAGGAATGTGCGGCCCATCAGGAAGTTGGACGCTTCGGCCGCGACGTTCTTGGCGAGCTTGGCGAGCCGCTGGGTGGCGATGATTCCGGCAAGCCCGCGCTTCCGGCCCCGGCACATCAAATTGGTCATCGCGCCAAGCGACGCCCGCCGCGCTTCGTCGCTGACTTCGCCCGCCGCGGCCGGGGCGAAGACCTGCGCTTCGTCGACCACGACAAGCGCCGGATACCAATGCTCGCGCGGCGCATCGAAGAGGGCGGAAAGAAAAGTTGCGGCGCAGCGCATCTGCGCGTCCATTTCCAGCCCTTCCAGGCTCAGCACCACCGACGCGCGATGCTCGCGCACCCGCGACGCCATTTTGGCGACTTCGGCGAAGCTGTAGTTGGACGCTTCAATCGCCGAATGGCCGTAGCGGTCGCCGAGCGAGGTGAAATCGCCCTCCGGATCGATCACGATCTGCTGAACCAGCCCGGCGCTTTCCTCAAGCAGGCGACGAAGGAGGTGCGATTTGCCGGAGCCCGAATTGCCCTGCACGAGCAAACGCGTGGCGAGGAGCTCTTCCAGGTCCATCGTCACCGCCGCGCCGCCGGCGCCCGTGCCCATTTCGATCATTGCCGACATCGCCCCTGCTTTGGACGAGCCGGGGCGCCACCGGCAAGGCCCGCGGAGCGCCTTATCCCCAGCCTTCGTTGCCAGCCTGCGCGTTCCCCGCAACCAAGACGCTGCTGACGCCATTGCCGGTTCTGCCGTCAGTAACAGGAGGCAGGTTGCCGTCCCGAAAAGCGACATGGGCGGCGCCTCACTAGACGCGGCACGTGCCCAAGATTTCGCCCTAGCGGCAGATGATGATGCGACGAAGACCCTGTTGGGCGCCTGCCAATCCTGCCGCATATCTTTGTTTCTTATGGCATTCGCTTGCCGCGCATCGCCGCCGTGGCCCCTTTTTCCTGGCGGCGCCGAAGCGAGTACAAAGCGCAACAGTTAACCACCTATCGCTTGCCGCGCCCATGCCAGCGATTGTTGCGGCACCGGCAATATGCTTACCTGCCCGTAAACCAACTCGTTAGGGGCAGAGTATGGATCACCAATTCAAGCTTAAGCCGGCGGAGGAGGCGGTCTGCGTACCCATCGCGCCGCACCACCCGCCGGAAACCGTGCCGTTGGCACCCGAGGGCGCCGGCTCGCGCCTGTTCGACCTTGGCCAGCTCGACGTGACGTGGGACGCGGCGACCGGCACCTTGTGGACGTACATGACGCCGCTCGACCGGCCGAACTTCAACCGGCCGATGCTTCGCGACTTCCAGCGCTGGCAAAGCGAGATCAAACGCGAGTTCGGAAGCCCGGACGCGGGGCTCAAATACGTTGTCCTGGGGTCGCGCTTTCCGGGCATCTACAATCTGGGCGGAGACCTCGATCTGTTCGCCGGCTTCATCAGCGCGGGCGACCGTTCCGGGCTGGTCCGCTACGGCCGCGACTGCGTCGCCATCCTGCACAACAATATGCGCGGGCTGGAGCTGCCGATCGTCACCGTCGCTCTCGTTGAAGGCGATGCGCTTGGCGGCGGGTTCGAAGCGATGCTGTCGTTCAACGTCGTGGTGGCCGAGCGCGGCGCCCGCTTCGGCCTTCCAGAAATCGCCTTCGGCCTGTTCCCGGGCATGGGCGCGCATTGCCTGCTTGCCCGCAAGATCGGCCTCGCCAAAACCGAGCAGATGATGCTGTCCAACCGGCTCTACTCGGCCGAGGAAATGCACGAAATGGGGCTGGTCCACGTGCTCGCCGATCCGGGCTGCGGCGCGGAGGCGGTGAAAGCCTATATAGCCAAGAACGGCCGCAAGCAGAACGGCCATCGCGGCATCTACCGCGCCTCGGCCCTGGTCAATCCGATCAGCCTGGAGGAACTGGAAGCGGTTGTGGAGGTTTGGGCCGATTCCGCGCTTTGCCTCAGCGACGCGGATCTCAAGCTGATGAAGGGGCTGGTGAAAGCCCAGTCGCGCTTGGCTGACGCCTGAGCCTCAGGCGCTGAGCCGCGCCGCGGCTTCGGCGCCCGCCATCTCCCACGCCTCGCCCCGCTGCTGCGCGGCGAGGCGTTCGGCGATCGCCGCGCGCGGCATCGGCCGGCCGATGAAGAAGCCCTGCGCCGAGGTGCAGCCGGCGCCGGTGACGTAGCCGAGCTGGGTTTCCGTCTCGATCCCTTCCGCGACGATCTCCATGTCGAGCTCGGCGGCCAAGCCGACAAGCGCATGGATGATTGCGCGCGCTTCGCGGCTGCGGGTCACGTCGGCGATGAAGGTGGTGTCGATCTTGATCTTATCGAACTTGTATTTCTTGAGGTAGGTCAGCGACGAATAGCCGGTTCCGAAATCGTCGATGGACAGCTTGAGGCCGATCTTCTGGAATTCCTTTATCAAGGTATTGGCCTGCGCATTGTCCTCCAGAAGCACCGTTTCGGTGATTTCCAGCTCCAGCCGCCGCGCGGCGAGGCCGCTGGTGTAGAGCGACGACAGGATCATGTGACTCAGGTGCAGATCCTTGAGCAAAGCCGGCGACATGTTGACGGCGACGCTCACCTCCTCCGGCCATTGCGCCGCGGCTTCGCACGCCTGGGCTAGCACCCAGTGGCTGATCGGGGAGATTAGGCCGGTCGCTTCCGCAATGGGAATGAAGCGCGACGGGCTGACCGATCCGAGCTCCGGATGGTGCCAGCGCAGCAGGGCCTCGCAGCAGGTGATCTGGCCGGTCTTGAGGTCGATCAGCGGCTGGTAATAAACCTCCAGCTCATTGTTCTCGATGGCAAGCTTGAGCGCGCCTTCCAGCGTGCGCAGCTCGTGGAACTGCTGCTCCATCGACTCCTCGAACAGGCAGAAGTCGTTCCGGCCGTTCGCCTTGGCATGGTAAAGCGCCATGTCGGCATGCTGGAGCAAAGTCTCGCCGTCGGTGCCGTGCAGCGGCGCCACCGCCGCGCCCACCGAGCCGGTGACCTGAAGCGACACGCCGTCGATGCTCATCGGCACGGACAGCGCCCGCATCAGCTCGCGCGCCGCTTCTTCCGCGAACCCTGCCTTGGTGCCATGGAGCAGGAGGACGAACTCGTCGCCCCCAAACCGCGCAACGAAGCCGCGCCCTTCCGCCAGCGAACTCAGCTGGCGGGACACCGCGCAAAGTACCTTGTCGCCGGTGGGATGCCCAAGCGAGTCGTTGATCTCCTTGAACTTGTCGAGATCGACCCAAAGCACCGCAACTTGTTTGCCTTCGTCAATTCCGTCGGCAAGCGCTGCCTGCAGACGCTCCTGGAACGCGCCGCGATTCTCCAGGCCGGTCATGGTGTCGTAGCGCGCGAGTCGCTCGAAACGCGCGGTGAGGCGCTTTTGCTCGTGCGTGGCCGATGTCGCCTTCAGAACCGCCGAATAGGTCTGCAAGGTGATGTCGATCATTCCGACGATCAAACAGCCGTTCACGAAGCCGAGCACCCAGCGCAGCGGATCGTTGCTGAGGAACAGGCCGAGCGAAAGGGGACCGGACGCGAAAGTGAGCTGGCCGATCGCGATCATCGGCCGCCCGGCATTGCGTCCGCAAATGCCCGCCGCGTAGCCGCTGGTCACCGCCGCCGCCATCAGGTGGTGAAGGGCGTTGTCGGACCGCATCAGCGTCACCAGCGTCAACAAGCCCAGCAGGGCCGCATAGGCCCATGCGCCCAGTTCGTAGATCACCTCGGAACGCGTAC
>DASVUO010000189.1:0-12486 GCA_036386995.1 Allosphingosinicella sp.
GACCGCGCTGACCCCGGCCGCGGCCGACGCCTTCGTCGCCGACGCGGAGAAGCGGCTGGCCGACGCATCCGTGGACGCCGCGCGCATCGCATGGGTGAACGCCACCTACATCACCGACGACACCGACGCGCTCGCCGCCCATTTCGGCACCATCGGCACCGAGATGTCCGTCCGCCTCGCCAACGAAGCCGCCCGCTTCGCCAACGTCCCCGGCCTCGACTACGACACCAAGCGCAAGCTCGACACGCTGCGCAGCGCTCTGGTGCTTCCGGCGCCGACCACGCAGGGCGCGGCGGCCGAGCTTAACACCATCTCCACGCGCCTTTCCTCCACCTACGGCAAGGGCCGCGGCACGCTGAACGGCAAGGAGATGACCGGCAACGATCTCGAGGAGCAGATGGGAACGGTGCGCAATCCCGCCCAGCTCCAGGAGATGTGGACGAGTTGGCACTCCAATGTCGGCCGCCCGATGCGCCCCGATTACAACCGCCTGATCGAGATCGCCAATCAGGGCGCGAAGGAACTCGGTTATCCCGACACCGGCGCGATGTGGCGCTCGCGCTACGACATGGCGCCCGACGAATTCGCGGCCATGACCGACCGCCTCTGGAACGAGGTCAAGCCGCTTTACGAGCAGCTCCATTGCTACACCCGCGCCAAGCTCAACCAGAAATACGGCGACAAGGTGCAGGCCGCGACCGGGCCGATCCGCGCCGATCTGCTCGGCAATATGTGGGCGCAGGAATGGGGTAACATCTACGACGTCGTGGCGCCCAAGGGCGCGGGCGATGTCGGCTACGATCTCACCGACCTCCTGGTGAAGAACAAATACACGCCCGAGAAGATCGTCCGCACCGGCGAGAGCTTCTTCACCTCGCTTGGTTTCGCTCCGCTGCCCGAGACCTTCTGGAAACGCTCCATGATCACCGCGCCCAGAGACCGCGAAGTGATCTGCCACGCCTCCGCCTGGGACGTCGACAATGTCGAGGATCTGCGCATCAAGATGTGCACCAAGGTCAACGCCGACGATTTCGTCACCGTCCACCACGAGCTTGGCCACAATTTCTACCAGCGCGCCTACAACAAGCAGCCGCTTCTGTATCTCGACAGTGCCAATGACGGCTTCCACGAAGCGATCGGCGACGCCATCGCCCTTTCGGTCACGCCGGAATATCTCGTCCAGATCGGCCTCTTGCCGCGCAACAAGGTGCCTTCGGCGGACAAGGATGTCGGCCTTCTTCTGCGCCAGGCGATGGACAAGGTCGCCTTCCTGCCCTTCGGCCTGATGGTCGACAAATATCGCTGGCGGGTGTTCAGCGGCGAAGTCGCGCCCACCGGCCTGCAAAAAGGCTGGGACGATCTCCGCCTCCAGTATCAAGGCGTGGTTCCGCCGACTGCGCGCAGCGAGCAGGATTTCGATCCGGGCGCGAAGTACCATGTGCCGGCCTCAGTGCCGTACACCCGCTACTTCCTTGCCCGCATCCTCCAGTTCCAATTCTACCAGGCCGCCTGCAAGCAAGCCGGCTGGACAGGGCCGCTCCACCGCTGCTCGTTCTACGGCAACAAGGAAGTCGGCGAGCGGCTGAACGCCATGCTTGCAATGGGCGCGTCCAAGCCCTGGCCCGATGCGCTCGAGGCGTTCACCGGCACCCGCGAAATGTCCGGCAAGCCGATGCTCGATTATTTCCGCCCGCTGATGGACTGGCTGGAAGAGCAGAACAGGGGCAAGCAATGCGGCTGGCAGGCCTGATCGCGCTCACGCTGGCCGGTGCGGTTGCACCGGCCACGCAGGCGTCCGCGCAGGACGTCGCCATCGCGCTTGCGCCCGGCGAAGTGCTCCTCAAGGTCGAGGCGGAAGGCGTTCACCGCGCAAAGCCTGACCTGATGAGCATTTCGGCCGGCGTGGTCACCACCGGCCGAAGCGCCAAGGAGGCGCTTGCCGCGAACGCCGTTCTCGCCAACCGGCTGCTGGATGCCGTGCGGGCGAGCGGGGTCGAGCCGCGCGACGTGCGGACGGAGAGCCTGCAGGTGCAGCCGAAATTTGCCGGCAACCGCGACGAAGATGACGACGAGGCGCGTAGGATCACCGGCTACGTTGCGCGCAACCGGCTGCGGGTCACGCTGCGTGATCTGAGCAAGGCCCCGTCGATCATCGACGGCTTGTTCGAAGCCGGCGCCAATCAAGTCGAGGGACCGGAGTTCGGCTTCTCCGATCCCGCCCCGGAATACCGCGCTGCCCGGATCGCAGCGGTGAACGAGGCCCGCGCGGAAGCCGACACCTACGCTACCGCGCTCGGCATGCGGGTGACGCGCGTGCTTCGGGTCAGCGAGCGGCGAGCCGAAATCGACGACAACAGCGCCGAAATCATCGTCACCGGCAGCCGCATCCGCGCGACACCAGTGGAACCGGGCGAAATCGAAACGTCGGTCACCGTGTGGATCGATTACGCGATGGCGCCGATCCGCTAAGCCGGCTCCTTAGCCTTCGCCTCTGCGCTTGCTCGCGGCCGCGGCTTCCTGCGCCGTCACCGCCGCTTGCAGCACTTCGTTGATCGGCTTGCCGTCGCAAGCGCGGCGGGCGAGCGCCCGGGCGCCGAGCACCGCGCCGGCCGTGGCCGCCGCCGCGCCGACGCCGATCGCCGCGGCGGTGCACGGCCGCCTTTGCACTTCCTCGGCCAGGCGAAGCGCGGCGGATTTGCCTTCGCGCTTGCCCTCTTCGCGCTTGCCTTTCTCCCCGCCTGAATCGCTCATCTTGCGTCACTCCCGCGCCTTGGTACAGGCAGGGGAAACGCGGCAGGTGGGGCGCCGTTGCGTGCGCCGAAGAAAGAAAGCCTTAGAGGCGCTCGATCATGTAATCGGCGCTCGACACGTTGAACGCACCGGGCTCCTCGACATTGAGCTGCTCGACCACGCCGTCGTTGACCACCATCGAGAAACGCTGGCCGCGCTGGCCGAGGCCGAACTTCGATCCGTCCATGCCGAGGCCGATTTCGCGCACGAAGTCGCCATTGCCGTCGGCGAGCATGGTGACCTTGCCGTCGGCTTCGGCGCTTTGCGACCAGGCCTGGAGCACGAAAGCGTCGTTGACGGCGGTGCAGGCGATTTCGTCGACGCCCTTGCCCCGGAATTCCGCGACCTTTTCAACAAAGCCCGGCAGGTGGCGGGCCGAGCAGGTCGGCGTGAAGGCGCCGGGCACGGAGAAGAGCGCAACGCGACGGTCGGCGAAATAGGCTTCGCTGTCGACCGGCTGCGGGCCGTCCGCGGTGGCCTTGATGAAGGTCGTCTTGGGGAGGCGGTCGCCGACGTTGATGGCCATGGGGATTGCTCCTGTTGCTGATAAGCGGGTTCGGCGGTGCCTCTAGCAAGGCCGGCGCGCGGCGAACAGGGGCTTGGCCGTTGAGGCAAAGGCGGCGGGCGGCGTATAGACGCGTCCATGGAAGAACCCCGCTTTCTCTCCGGCCAGCTTCTGCTCGCCATGCCCGGCATCGGCGACCCGCGCTTCGAAAAGGCGGTAATCGCAATGTGCGTCCACGACGAAGCGGGCGCGCTCGGCATCGGGCTCGGGCGCCTTGTGCCGCGCATCACCTTTCACGGCCTCCTGAAGCAGCTCGATATCGAACCCGGCCTGGCGCCCGACATCGCAATCCACCTCGGCGGCCCGGTGGAGCCGCAACGCGGCTTCATCTTGCATTCGCCCGATTGGGGCGGCCAGGAAAGCGTCCACGTCGCCGGCCGCTGGGTGCTGAGTGCGACCCTCGATATCCTGCGCGCGATTGCCGAGGGCAGGGGCCCCAGCCGCTGGGTCGCTGCGCTTGGCTATGCGGGGTGGGGCGCCGGCCAGCTGGAGCGGGAGCTCTGCGGCAACGGCTGGTTCGCCACGCCGGGCAGCGACGAACTCCTCTACGAGCGCGATGTTGAAGACCGCTGGGGTGCGGCCTTTCAGAATGCCGGCATCGACACGCGGCTACTGACGACTGACTTCGGCACGGCGTGATATCCTCCCCGGGACGGGGAGGGGGACCATGCGCAGCATGGTGGAGGGGGCCCGGCCTCGCCGCTTAGTCTTGCGTCTGACATCTAGTCCGGGACCCCACCACCAGCCTGCGGCTGGTCCCCCTCCCCGTGCCGGGGAGGACAAGCGAGACACATATAAAGATATCTTTATATTTGCATCTCCCGCATTTCGCGGCTACAGACGCCGCCGAAGACCGCCACCTCGCACCGGCGGTTTTTTCATTTTTCACGACCCCAAGGAGATACGTCCGTGGCCACGCAGCCCCAGACCAGCTTTGACGACTATATCGTGGCGGACATCGCCCTCGCCGGCTTCGGCCGCAAGGAGATCGAGATCGCCGAAACCGAAATGCCGGGCCTGATGGCTCTGCGTGAGGAATTCGGCGCGTCGCAGCCCTTGAAGGGCGCGCGGATCACCGGTTCGCTTCACATGACCATCCAGACTGCCGTTCTGATCGAAACGCTGACCGCAGTCGGTGCGCAGGTTCGTTGGGCGTCGTGCAACATCTTCTCCACCCAGGATCACGCCGCCGCCGCCATTGCCGCGACGGGCGTTCCGGTGTTCGCCGTCAAGGGCGAAACGCTAGAGGAATATTGGGATTATGCCGCCCGCATCTTCGATTGGGGCCAGGACGAGACCTGCAACCTGATCCTGGACGACGGCGGCGACGCCACCATGTTCGCGCTGTGGGGCGCGCGCGTCGAAGCCGGCGAAGAGCTGCTGACCCCGACCAACGAAGAAGAGGAAATCTTCTGCGCGACGCTGAAGCGCTTCCTTGCCGAGCGTCCGGGCTACCTCACCAAGACGGTGCAGACCATCAAGGGCGTTTCGGAAGAAACCACCACGGGCGTCCACCGCCTCTATGAGCTCGCCAAGCAGGGCAAGCTTCCCTTCCCGGCGATCAACGTCAACGACTCGGTGACCAAGTCGAAGTTCGACAACCTCTACGGCTGCAAGGAGTCGCTGGTCGACGCCATCCGCCGCGGCACCGACGTGATGCTCGCCGGCAAGGTCGCCGTCGTCGCCGGCTTCGGCGACGTCGGCAAGGGTTCGGCCGCATCACTCCGCAACGGCGGCGCCCGCGTTCTTGTCACCGAAATCGATCCGATCTGCGCCCTGCAGGCGGCGATGGAAGGCTATGAAGTCGTCACCATGGAAGAAGCGGCGACTCGCGCCGACATCTTCGTGACCGCGACCGGCAACGCCGACATCATCACGGTCGACCACATGCGCGCGATGAAGAATATGGCGATCGTCTGCAACATCGGCCACTTCGACAGCGAGATCCAGATCGGCGCGCTTCAGAACATGAAGTGGACCGAGATCAAGCCGCAGGTCGACGAAGTCGAATTCGCCGATGGCAAGAAGATCATCATCCTCTCCAAGGGCCGCCTGGTGAACCTCGGCAACGCTACGGGCCACCCGAGCTTCGTGATGTCGGCAAGCTTCACCAACCAGACGCTTGCCCAGATCGAGCTTTGGAACGGCGCCGACAAGTACAAGAACGAAGTCTACGTCCTGCCCAAGCACCTCGACGAAAAGGTCGCCGCGCTTCACCTCGACAAGCTCGGCGTCAAGCTCTCCAAGCTGACCGACAAGCAGGCCGGCTACATCGGCGTGCCTGTTGAAGGCCCGTTCAAGCCGGACCATTACCGCTACTGAGCCTTACCCGCTCAACAGCATGAAGAGGGCGCTTCCGGCAACGGAGGCGTCCTTTTTCGTGTGCGTCGCCTGCCGCGAAATTTTGTCGAGCAATGTAGGAATTCGTCTGTCAGCCTGCTTCGCTCGAATCGCTGCGGAATTTTCAAATGGCTGTTTTCGCTCCTGCATTACAAAGCGCTTCAGCGGCGCACCTGGGGTGGGGACCCCCCGCGAAACCATGTGACTCTTGTGACATTCGCATGGCGAAGCGGCCGATCTCAGCTGGTGGAGCTGCCGGGCGGGCGCTTGGATTGATGCGGGGCGTGCGGCGGCCCATATAGGGTTTCAAGCGGCCTCTCCTGTGGCCGAACGTGGAGTTCAAATGTCTCTTTCCCTTCCCGTCCTTCCCCTGCGCGACATCGTCGTGTTTCCGCAGATGATCGTGCCGTTGTTCGTTGGCCGCGACAAATCGGTGGCCGCGCTTGAAAGCGCGATGGCGGCGGACAAGCAGATCTTTCTCGTCTCCCAGCTCGACCCGGCGGAGGACGACCCCGATCGCGATGCGCTCTACGATCTTGGCGTCGTCGCGACGATCCTGCAGCTTCTGAAGCTTCCCGACGGCACGGTGCGCGTGCTGGTCGAAGGGCAGCGCCGCGCCACCCTGACGTCGCTTGCGCTGGAAGGCCAGCATCTGGTCGCGGAGATAGAGGACGTTGCCGGCGAGGAGCCGGAAGGGCCGGAAATCTCCGCGCTGATGCGCTCGGTAGTCGAGCAGTTCGAGAATTACTCCAAGCTCAACAAGAAGCTGCCGGCCGAAACCGCGGTGCAGCTCGGCCAGATCGAGGAAGCGTCGCGCCTCGCCGACGCGGTTGCCGCCAACATCAACATCAAGGTGTCGGACAAGCAGACGCTGCTCGCCGAGCTGAACCCGGTGCGCCGCCTGGAGATGGGCTTCGCCTTCATGGAGGGCGAGCTTGGCGTCCTGCAGGTCGAAAAGAAGATCCGCAGCCGCGTGAAGCGGCAGATGGAGAAGACCCAGCGCGAATATTACCTCAACGAGCAGCTCAAGGCGATCCAGCGCGAGCTCGGCAACGAGGGCGAGGACGGCGACGGCGACGAGTTGGCCGAGCTCGCACGCAAGATCGAGCGCACAAAGCTTTCCAAGGAAGCGAAGTCGAAGGCGACGGCGGAGCTCAAGAAGCTCAAGGCCATGGCGCCGATGTCGGCCGAAGCCACCGTGTCGCGCAACTATCTCGACGTTTTGCTCGGGCTCCCGTGGGGCAAGAAGTCCAAGGTCAAGAAAGACATCGCCGAAGCCCAGGCGATCCTCGACGAGGATCATTATGGCCTAGAGAAGGTCAAGGACCGGATCGTCGAATATCTCGCTGTTCAGGCGCGCACCAATAAGCTGAAGGGCCCGATCCTCTGCCTGGTTGGCCCGCCAGGCGTCGGCAAGACCTCGCTCGGCCGCTCCATCGCCAAGGCGACGGGGCGCGAATTCGTGCGCCAATCGCTGGGCGGCGTGCGCGACGAAGCCGAGATCCGCGGCCACCGCCGGACGTACATCGGCTCACTGCCCGGCAAGATCGTTTCGAACCTGAAGAAGGCGGGAAGCTCTAACCCGCTCTTCCTGCTCGACGAGATCGACAAGCTCGGCCAGGATTTCCGCGGCGATCCCGCGTCGGCTTTGCTCGAGGTGCTTGATCCGGAGCAGAATTCGAAGTTCCAGGACCATTATCTGGAGATCGACTACGACCTCAGCGACATCATGTTCGTCACCACGGCGAACACGATGGACATGCCGCAGCCTCTGCTCGACCGAATGGAGATCATCCGTCTCGAAGGCTACACGGAAGAGGAGAAGGTGGAGATCGCCCGCCGCCACCTCATCCCCAAGCAGATCGAAGCGCACGGCCTCAAGCAGGAAGAGTTCGAGCTGACGGAAAGCGGCCTCAGGAGCCTGATCCGTCACTACACCCGCGAAGCCGGCGTCCGTACGCTTGAGCGGGAAGTGGCCAAGGTCGCCCGCAAGGCGCTTCGCCGCATCCTGGAAGGCAAGGCCGAGCGGGTGGAAGTCACCGCCGAGAACCTCGCCGAATTCTCCGGAGTGACGCGCTTTCGCCACGGAATGGGTGAAGAAGAGGACCAGATCGGCGCCGTCACCGGATTGGCCTGGACCGAAGTCGGCGGCGAGCTGCTCACCATCGAGGCGGTCACCGTGCCCGGCAAGGGCCAGATCAAGACCACCGGCAAGCTTGGCGACGTGATGCAGGAGTCGATCCAGGCGGCCTTTTCCTTCGTCAAGGCGCGAAGCCCAAGCTACGGCGTCAAGCCGAGCGTGTTCGGCCGCAAGGACATCCACGTACACTTGCCCGAAGGCGCGACGCCCAAGGATGGCCCTTCCGCCGGCATCGGTATGGTCACCGCGATCATCTCGACCCTGACGGGCATTCCGGTGCGCCGCGACGTCGCCATGACCGGCGAAGTCACGTTGCGGGGGCGGGTGCTTCCGATCGGCGGCCTCAAGGAGAAGCTGCTCGCGGCGCATCGCGGCGGCATCAAGATGGTGCTGATCCCGGCGGAGAATGAAAAGGACCTCGCTGAAATCCCGCAGGCGATTACCGGCGGCCTTGAGATCATCCCCGTCGCTCATGTCGATGAGGTGCTGACCCGCGCGCTTGCGACGCCGGTGGTTCCGATCGACTGGACCGAAGCGGACGAACTCGCCACCGTTCCGGCGCCCGAACTCGCGTCCGCCCCCGATGAGGTCTCGATACGGCACTAAGCCTGTCTCGACTTTCGCCGGAAAGCGCGCGCTTTCCTTTTGACTCGGCGCTTGCGTCTGCCTTTAGATGGAGCCTTGGCGAAAAGCCGCGATTCCAACGAACAGGGGTTCGGGAAAGATGAACAAGCAGGAGCTGATCGGCACAGTCGCCGAGACGACCGGCCTTAGCCGCGGCGATGCAAGCCGGGCGGTTGAGTCGGTGTTCGACGTCATCACCGGCGCGCTGAAGCGCGGCGACGAAGTCCGCCTGGTCGGATTCGGCACTTTCTCCTGCTCGAAGCGCAAGGCCTCGACGGGTCGCAACCCCCGCACCGGCGAGCCGATGCAGATCAAGGAATCCACGCAGCCCAAGTTCAAGGCCGGCAAGGTGTTGAAGGACTCGGTCAGCCGCTGAGAAAAAGCGGGTGCGGGGGCGCACCGGCTTTTTTGCGGCAGCGATGCTGGACAGGGTCGGGAGGGCCGAGTAAGGGCCCTTCTTCGCCGCTCCAGAGAGGCGGCAAGCGGGCGTGGGCGCGTAGCTCAGTGGTAGAGCACACCCTTCACACGGGTGGGGTCGCAGGTTCAATCCCTGCCGCGCCCACCACGCCTGGCCGAGGATGTCGCCTAAATCGGTGCGCCGAGCTTCTTCGCGATCCGTGCCACTTCCTCGTCGCTGGGCGGCTCAGGGAGTTCTTCGCCGGGGCCGCGGGCGTCGTCGGGAACGCCGGGGCCGGTGCCGGCAATCGACTCGTTGACGGCGCGCTCGTTGGCGCCGGTGGTGATTTTTTCCCTGTCTTCCGCCATGGTGAAATCCTCCTCGGTTGAAGAGCAAGCGAGCGACGCGTTTCGAGGTTCCCATGGATGACGCACAACAGGCCTTGCTGAAGGCGCTCCGAGCGTGGGGGCTGACGCTGCCCGGCGCCCATTCGAAGTCGCCCTGGCCGGGCCACGACGATCTGGCGGTGCGGGACAAGACCTTCGCCTACCTCGCCGCCGACGGAGAGCCGTTCAGCGTTTCGTGCAAGCTGCCTTACACAAGCGAGGTGGCGCTCGAACGCTCCTTCGCGCAGCCGACCGGCTACGGCCTGGGCAAGAGCGGCTGGGTGACCTTCGCCCCATCCGACGCCGATACGCCGCCGCTCGAGCAGTTCAAGGAATGGGTGGAGGAAAGCTACCGGGCCCAGGCGCCGCGCCGGCTGGTCAAGGAACTCGATCGCGACGCCTAGGGGAGGAGCCCGGCGACGATCTCGTAGGAGCGAAGCCGCGCCTGATGGTCGAAAATTTGCGAGGTGATCATCAGCTCGTCGGCGCCGGTGCGGGCGACGAATGCCTCGATCTGCGCCTTCACCGTAGCCGGGCTACCGATGGCCGAGCAGGACAGCACCTCGTCCAGCATCACCCGCCCGTTCGGCGGCAGCGTTTCGGCGTAGCCGGGCACCGGCGGCGGCAGCTTGGACGCGCGGCCGGTGCGCAGGTTGACGAAGGCCTGCATCACCGAGGTGGCGAGCAGCTGCGCTTCCTCGTCGGTGTCGGCGGCGAATGCGTTGAAGCCGAGCATCACGTAGGGCCGGGCGAGCTGGGCGGAGGGGCGGAACATCTGCCGGTAGACGTGGATCGCCTCGGCCATCTGCCCGGGCGCGAAGTGCGACGCGAAGGCGTAGGGGAGACCAAGCATAGCCGCGAGCTGCGCGCCGAACAGGCTCGAGCCGAGGATCCACACGGGGACGTTTTGGCCTTCACCCGGTATCGCGCGCACCTTGCGCTCCGGGTCGGCGCGAAAATAGTCCATGAGCTCGACGACATCGCGCGGGAACTGGTTCTCGTCCGACTGGAGGTTCCGGCGCATCGCCATCGCCGCGTTGCGGTCGGTGCCGGGCGCCCGGCCTAGGCCGAGATCGACCCGGCCGGGAAACAGCGCTTCCAGCGTGCCGAACTGCTCCGCGATCACCAAAGGAGCGTGGTTCGGAAGCATGATCCCGCCCGCGCCGATGCGGATGGTGGAGGTGCCCGCGCCGACATAAGCGAGCGCCACCGATGTCGCCGCGCTGGCAATGCCCGGCATCGAATGGTGCTCGGCCATCCAGAAGCGCCGGTAGCCCAAGCGCTCGGCGTGGCGGGCAAGGTCGAGCGCGTTGTTGAGCGCGCGGCCGGCGTCGCTGCCTTCGGCGACGGGGGCAAGGTCGAGGACGGAGAAAGGTACCATGCAAGGGCAGATGGGGTGGCGCGCCGCCGGTGCAATGCCGCCTTGCCGCCGCGCGGCGCGCCTCCTACGGCGCGGCGATGGTTGAAGAGACCGCCTCCCGCAAGCTCTGGCGCGACGAAATCCGCGCAACGGTGGCGCTTGCCTGGCCGCTGATCCTCACCAACCTCGCCCAGTCGCTGATCCACGCGACGGACGTGGTGCTGCTCGGCTGGGCGGGGCCGGAGACACTCGCCGCCGGTACGCTGGGCGTGAACCTGTACATCATCTTCCTGATCTTCGGCCTCGGCCTGGTGACCGCCGCGGCGCCGATGCTTGCCGCCGAGATCGGCGCGCGCCGCCACAGCGTCCGCGACGTCCGCCGGACCGCGCGGCAGGCGATGTGGGCGGCGGCGGCCATCTCGGTGCCGGTTTGGATCGTGCTGTGGAACACCGGCGCCGTTCTGCTCGCCTTCGGGCAGGACCCGCGGCTTGCCGCCGATGCGCAAAGCTTCGTTCGCGCGCTGCAATGGGGCTTCCTGCCCTATCTGCTGTTCATCGTCCTGCGCTCGTTCATTTCGGCGCTCGAGCGGCCGCTCTGGTCGCTGATCGTCGGGGTGATCGCCGTCGTCTACAACGGGCTGATCAACTACGCCCTGATCTTCGGCAAGTTCGGCTTCCCCGAACTCGGCCTGCGCGGCGCCGGCATCGGCAGCGCAAGCGCCAACCTGTTCCTGTTCCTAGGGCTGGCGGCGGTGGTGATGATCCACCCCAAGTTCCGCCGCTACCGCATCTTCGGCCGCTTCTGGCGGGCCGACTGGGAGCGCTTTCGCGAGATCTGGCGGATTGGTGCGCCGATCGCCGTCACCCTCACGTTGGAGGTCGGCGTCTTCGCAAGCGCGGTGTTCCTGATGGGCCTGATCAGCCGGGAGTCGATCGCCGCCCACGCCATAGCCATCCAGATCGCCGCCTTCACCTTCATGGTGCCGATGGGTTTGGCTCAGGCGGCGACGGTGCGGGTCGGCCTCTCCTTCGGGCGGCAGGACCGCGCCGGGATCAGGGTTGCAGGCTGGGTGAGCTTCGCGCTCGGCGTAGGCTTCATGAGCCTGACCGCGCTGATCATCCTCGCGGTGCCGGGTCCGCTGGTTCACCTGTTCGTCGACCCAGCCGATCCGGCAAACGCGCAGGTGATCCGCCTCGCTTTGTCGTTCCTCTACGTGGCCGCGATCTTTCAGGTGTTCGACGGCGCGCAGGTGGTCGGCGCCGGCATGCTGCGCGGACTCCAGGATACCAGCGTGCCGATGCTGTACGCGGCTCTGGGCTATTGGGGCGTCGGCCTCGGCACCGGGGTTTGGCTAGCCTTCGGGCTCGGCTGGGAGGGCGTCGGGATATGGATCGGCCTTGCCACCGGCCTCGCGACCGTTTCGGCGCTGATGCTCGGCCGCTGGATGCGGCGCGAACGCCTCGGCCTTGTGCGCTGGGCGCACGAAGAAGCGCCCGGCCCCCACGACCGGGCGCTCCCCGCCTGAAAGCCGCGCCTTAGGCCGCTTGCTTCCAGATCGGCTCAAGCGCGGTGTGCGGCGGGCAGGGGGCAACCTCGCCCTGCGGCAGGCCGGCAAGCTCGTTGGCGAAGCCGTGGTTGACGTCGCGGTGGTGGGCTTCGTCGGCGCGAACCACCAGCACCACGTCGCGCAACGTCGCGTCGTCGGCAAGACCCCAATAGCGCTTGGCGATGGCGGGTGCGGCGACGTTGGCGGAGCGGCCTTCGTCGATCTCCTGGAGGTAGTGGGTGTAGCTGATCACCGCTTCTTCCTCGAAATAGCCGACGACGCGGTGCGCGGTCTTGGCGGAGATCAGATAAAGAGCGAAGAAGGCGAGGTAGAAGAC
>DASVUO010000190.1:0-3785 GCA_036386995.1 Allosphingosinicella sp.
CTCAATGCTGGAGGAGGATTCCGCGTTCCTTGGGCGCGCGGCGGCCGTTGCCGTCCTGCTGCTGCTCGATATTGCGTTCGAAGCGCTCAAGGAAATCCTGTCCTATGCTGGTCTTGGCGACGAATACGTTGCGGCGATCCGCCTCGTCGCGCACCCGGCGCAGATAGCCGAGCGTGCCCAAGGTATTCAAGGCGCGCGTGATGACCGGCTTCGAAACTCCAAGGGTTGCGGCAAGGCCGCGCACCGTATGGGGCCCGGGGGTGAGGTAGACGATCAGCATCAACGCCATTTGGCGGTTGGTGAGATCCGGCTGGCCTGAGCGGACATATCCGATCAGCGTCTGCATCCAGCTCCCGAGCGAGCGCTCCGCCACTGGTTTTCTCCAAATCCGAGCCGCTTTCTCTTGGTGAGTCAGCGGTCTGTTTCGGTCGTACAACCAGTCAGAACAGCTTTCGTTTCGTTTACCTTTACGAATTCAACGCAAGCACGCGGCAACTCGTCAGCCGCCGTAGCGGGAGGCAAGCATTGCCCAGGCCGCGCGCAGGCCGAGCGCGTCCCCGCCCTTGGGCCGCCCGGGCCGCGACGCCGAGCGCCAGGCGAAGGTGTCGAAATGCGCCCAAGGTATGCCGGCCGGCACGAAGCGGCGGAGGAAAAGGGCGGCGGTGACGGCGCCGGCCATAGGCGCGTCCGAGACGTTGCCGAGATCGGCGATGTCGGAGGCGAGCATTTCGTCATAACCGTCCCAAAGCGGCATCCGCCACGCCGGATCGGCGGTGGCGGTGCCTGCCTCGAGCAGGTCTTTCGCAAGCGCGTCGTTGTTGGCAAACAGGGCCGGGAGGTCGGCACCGAGGGCGACGCGGGCGGCGCCGGTTAGGGTTGCGAAATCGAGGATCAGCTCCGGCGCGCCTTCGCCCGCCTTGGTGAGCGCGTCGCCGAGGATCAGGCGGCCTTCCGCGTCGGTGTTGCCGACTTCGACGGTGAGCCCCTTGCGGCTTCTCAGCACGTCGCCGGGGCGGAAGGCGGCGCCGGAGACGGCATTCTCCACGGCGGGAATGAGGAGGTGGAGGCGGACGGGCAGGCCGCTCTTCATGATCAAGAGCCCGAGCGCCAGCGCGTGCGCCGCGCCGCCCATGTCCTTTTTCATCAGCCGCATGCCTGCAGACGGCTTGATGTCGAGGCCGCCGGTGTCGAACACCACGCCCTTGCCGACGATCGCGATCCGCGAATGGTCCGAATAACCCCACTCGAGCTGTATCAACCGTGGCGCGCGGGCGGGGATTGCCGCCTGGCCTACCGCGGCGATCATTGGATAGCCTTCCTCAAGCTCGCGCCCGGAAATGACGGAGATGGTGGCGCCGCATTCGGTCGCGATGGCGCGCGCGGCCTCTTCGAGCTCGGCGGGGCCAAGATCGCCCGCCGGCGTGTTGATGAGGTCGCGAACGAGATTGGTGGCGCGCGCCAGAAGCAGGGTCTCGTCGATCCGCGCCGGCTCCGACGTCAGCAGGATGCGCGGGCCCTTCTTCGCCTTGGGCGCCTTGTAGCGTTCGAAGCTGTATTGGCCGAGCAGCCAGCCCAGCGCCGCCGCACCCGGCGCGGCGCCAGCGAGGCGGTATTTGCCTTCGGGCAAAGTTTCGGCCGCTTTGGCGAGGCACCAGGGGGTGAGTTCGGACGCGTTCGCAACGCCGACGGCCGCGGACCACTGCCCCTTGTCGCCCGGGAGGATCGCGATCTGCGCCGCTTCGCCGCGAAACCCCTGCGCTTCCGCCGCGCTGCGCACCGGCGCCGGCTGCGCCTTCAGCCAGGCTTCGAGGCCGTCCTTGTCGACCAGGTGAAGATCGGTGGCGGCCTCGCCGCGGTCCGGCTGGAGGAGATCGGTCATGCGGGAACGGGAACTCCGAAAAGATCGTGCTCGTCGGCGTCCTCGATAAGGACGCGCAGGATGTCGCCGGGCTGGGCATTGCCGGCGTCGCGGAGGTGGACTTCGCCGTCGATTTCCGGGGCGTCGGCGTAGGAACGGCCGGTGGCGCCGCCTTCGTCGTCGGCCAAGTCGATCAGGACGTCGATTTCGCGGCCGACCTTGGCGGCGAGCTTGTCGGCCGAGATGCGGGCGGTGAGTTCCATCAGGCGGCTATAGCGCTCTTCCTTGACCTCTTCCGGCACGACACCGGGCAGGCTGTTGGCGGCGGCGCCGGTCACCGACTCGAAGCGAAAGGCGCCGACACGGTCGAGCTTCGCTTCTTCTAGCCACTGCATCAGATACTCGAAGTCCGCCTCCGTCTCGCCTGGGAAGCCGACGACGAAGGAGGAGCGGATGGCGATATCCGGACAAATTTCGCGCCAGGCGTGGATGCGCTGCAGCACCTTGGCTTCGTTCGCGGGACGCTTCATCGCCTTCAGCACCGAAGGCGAGGCGTGCTGGAACGGGATGTCGAGGTAGGGGAGGACCAGCCCTTCGGCCATCAGTGGGATGACCTGGTCGACGTGCGGGTAGGGGTAAACGTAGTGCAGGCGCACCCAGGCGCCGAGCTTGCCAAGTTCGCGGGCGAGATCGGTCATGTGGGCGCGCACCGGTGCGCCCTTCCAGCTCCACTCCGAGTGGCGCATGTCGACGCCGTAGGCCGAGGTGTCCTGGCTAATCACCAGCAGCTCTTTCGTACCGGCGGCAACGAGCTTTTCGGCTTCGCGCAGAATCGCGTCGGGGCGGCGGCTGACGAGGTCGCCTCGGATCGAGGGAATGATGCAGAAGGAGCAGCGGTGGTTGCAGCCTTCGGAAATCTTCAGGTAACTGTAGTGGCGCGGCGTCAGCTTGAGGCCGCTTTCCGGAACCAAATTTAGGTACGCCGACGGTGGCATCGGCGCTGCGACATGGACCGCGCCGACAACCTGTTCGTACTGATGCGGGCCGGTGACTGCGAGCACTTCCGGGAATTTGGCGCGGATCGTTTCCGCTTCATTGCCCATGCAGCCGGTGACGATCACCCGGCCGTTTTCGGCAATCGCTTCGCCGATCGCGGCGAGGCTTTCCTCCTTGGCAGAATCGAGGAACCCGCAGGTGTTGACCAGCACCACGTCCGCCTGATCGTAATCGGGCGACAGCTGATAGCCGTCCGAGCGCAGCTTGGTGAGGATCCGCTCGGAATCGACCAGCGCCTTGGGGCAGCCGAGCGACACCATGCCGACCTTGGGCGGGGAGGGGAGCGTGATTGTCATGGGAGGGCGCTACATAGGCCTAAGCGGCGGATTTTCCTAGGGGGCGCTGGCGGAAGGTCACAAGAGTCGCGCAAGTGCGTGGGTCCGCTGGTCACCGCACGAAATCCAGTCGGCCTTCGAGCCTCAGTCGGGCGCGAAGGACGTTGAACAGCGCGCGTCCATCCACTTTGCGCCGCCAGCCGACCTGCTTCCCGTCGATCATGCGGGGCACCAGGATGCCCGTAAGCGGCCGTACCTCGAGATGGGGCCGCGGCGCGGCGAACACTGAGTCCCATGCTGCGGCGAAGGAGGCCGCGCCCGGGCGTTCGCGGAGCCGATAAGCGGTCTCGCGGGCCATGCCGACCGCGGCGGCCGCTTTGGCGATGCAGCGGGTCTCCTGGAGGGCGGCGATGAAGGTGCGCTGGCGTTCGGGCGTCCAGCCGTCGCGGCGGGCGCGCAGCGGCACCGGGGTGAAGGAAGGTAGGTCCAAGCCGTCCATCCTGAGTCTTTGGCCGAAACGGCATCGTGTAGGAAAATCGTTTTTGTGCCTGGTGCTGGGAAGCGTTTCTCTACTTCGCTTGAAACGAGCGGGGATT
>DASVUO010000191.1:0-2671 GCA_036386995.1 Allosphingosinicella sp.
ATCACGGCACCATGGAAGCCTATTTCGAGGCCAAGATGCGGCTGTTCAGCGAAGTGGTGGAGCCGGAGGGCACCGCCGTGGTGTGGATGGACGATCCCAAGTCCGAGGAGGTGGTCCGCCGCTGCAAGGCGCGTGGGCTCCACCTCATCACCGTCGGCACCAACGGCGAGACGCTTCGCCTGATCGAGCGGGTGCCGAGCCAGCTCGGTCAGCAGCTCGTCATTGAAGCGGAAGGCCACACCCACAAGGTTACCCTGCCGCTGATCGGCGCCTACCAGGCGGCCAACGCGCTCACCGCCTTGGGCCTGGTGCTCGCCACCGGAGGCGAGCTTGCCCCGACCCTCGTCCACCTCGCCCGCGTTCAGCCGGTGCGCGGCCGGCTTGAACGGGCGGTAATCACCCGCGCGGGCGCCCCCGTATATGTCGACTACGCCCACACGCCCGACGCCATCGAAGCGGCAGTCGAGGCGCTCCGACCGCACGCTGAAGGCCGCCTGATCATCGTCTTCGGCGCCGGCGGCGACCGCGACGTCGGCAAGCGCCCCGAAATGGGCGCCGTCGCTACGCGTTTGGCCGATTTGGTGATCGTCACCGACGACAATCCCCGGAGCGAAGACCCAGCCGCGATCCGCCGCGACATTCTCGGCGGCGCCCCCGGCGCCCGCGAAGTCCCCGGCCGCCGCAACGCCATCGCCGCAGCGGTTGCAGAGGCTGGCCCGGACGACATCATCCTCCTCGCCGGCAAGGGCCACGAACAGGGCCAAATCGTTGGCGACCAAGTGCTTCCCTTCGACGACGTCACCGTCGCGCGGGAGTGCGCGGCGTGAGGGCCGCCGCTCAGCGCTTAAGCCCCGCCCCTTCAGGGGAGGGGTTTGGGGAGGGGCCTGTCACGACCCCGACCTCCGAGGCTATCCACACTTACTGTCCCCGCCCCAACCCCTCCCCTGAAGGGGAGGGGCTATGACGCTCTGGACCTCTCAGGAAATCGCCGCCGCAACCGGCGGCACCGCCTCGGCCGATTTCACCGCCACCAACGTCGCCTTCGACACCCGCGAGGTGGAACCCGGAGCGCTGTTCATCGCGATGAAGGGCGAGACCACCGACGGCCATCGCTTCGCCGCTCAGGCGGCTGAACAAGGCGCCGTCGGGGCGCTGGTCAGCCAAAGCGTCGACTTCGCCCACGTCCTCGTCCCCGACACCTTCGCCGCGCTTAACGACCTCGGCCGCGCCGCCCGCGCCCGCACGGCGGCGCGCATCTGCGGCGTGACCGGCTCGGTCGGCAAGACCGGCACCAAGGAGGCCCTCTTCGCCGCCCTCGACCGCGCCGCGCCGGGCGAGGCGCACCGCTCAGTGAAGAGCTACAACAACCATACGGGCGTGCCGCTCTCCCTTGCCCGGATGCCGCGCGAAACCCGCTTCGGCGTGTTCGAAATGGGCATGAACCACGCCGGCGAGCTTGCCGAGCTCACCCGCCTCGTCCGCCCGCACGTCGCCATCGTCACCGCAATCGCGCCCGCCCACCGCGCCTTCTTCAACAGCGACGAAGAGATTGCCGACGCCAAGGGCGAGATCTTCCAAGGGCTGGAGGAGGGCGGCACCGCGCTCGTCCCGTTCGACAGCCCGCACCGCGACCGTCTGCTATCTGCCGCGCGTCCTTACGCGGCGCATGTCCTCACCTTCGGCCTCGGCCAGGGCGCCGACATCCGCGCCCGCGACGTGGTCGGCGCTCCGTCCGGCGGCTCACTGGTCACCGCGCTGCTCCCGGAGGCGGAACTCACCTTCACGATCAGCCAGCATGGCGAGCATTGGGTGTCGAACGCCCTTGCCGTGCTCGGCGCGGTGGAAGCGGTGGGCGGTGACCTCGCTGCGGCCGGCCTTGCGCTTGCCGACATGGTCGGCCTCAAGGGTCGCGGCGAGCGCCACCGCATCCGCCTCCCCGGCGGCGAAGCTTTGCTGATCGACGAAAGCTACAACGCCAACCCCGCCTCCATGGCCGCGACCCTGAAGACCTTCGGCGCCCACAAGATCTCGGGCCGCCGCATCGCCGTCCTCGGCGCGATGCGCGAGCTTGGCGAAACCTCCTACGCGTTCCACGCGGGCCTTGCCGAGCATGTCGAAGCGGCCGGCGTCGAACAGGCCATTTTGGTCGGCGAAGAGATGGCGCCGCTGGCGAAAGCCCTTGGCCAAAAGGTTAAAATGGCGCATGTGGCCGGCGCGGCGGCGGCGACCGAATTGGCCCTCGAGACAGTCCGGCCCGGCGACGCGATACTGGTCAAGGGATCCAACTCGATCGGACTTGCCGCCCTCGTCGAGGCGCTGGCGGGCGGTTCCTCGACTTCGCTCGGGACGGAAAAAAACTGATGTTTCTTTGGATCGCAGAACAGCTTGGCTTCCCGGGCCTTCTGAACCTCTTCCGCTACATCACCTTCCGCGCCGGCGCCGCGACCGCCACCGCCTTGTTCCTTGGCCTCCTGATCGGTCCCAAATTCATCGGCTGGCTTCGCGTCCGCCAGGGCAAGGGCCAGCCGATCCGAGCCGACGGCCCCGAAAGCCACCTCGCCAAGCGCGGCACGCCGACCATGGGCGGCCTGATGATCCTGACCTCGCTCACCGTGGCGATGATCCTGTGGATGGACTTTTCGAACCGCTACCTTTGGGCCTGCCTGTTCAT
>DASVUO010000192.1:0-2819 GCA_036386995.1 Allosphingosinicella sp.
GCCGACACCGCGCTTTATCGGGCCAAGGAAAACGGCCGCTCTGGCGTTGCCGTTTATTCGGCGGAGATGGACCAGATCCACCGCCGCCGGAACCAGATCGAGCAGGCGCTTCGGCTGCCGGAAACGCAGGCGCAGATCGGGCTGGTCTACCAGCCGATCCAGGACCTCACGACGGGCGAACTGCGCGCCTTCGAGGCGCTCGCCCGCTGGCACCACCCGGAGCTTGGCAGCATTTCCCCGTCGGAATTCATTCCCGCGGCCGAGCAGATCAACGTGATCAAGGAATTGTCGGACACGCTCCTCGCCCAGGCTGCGGTGGAGGCGGGGCGCTGGGCGGAAACGGTGCGCTTGTCCTTCAACCTCAGCGCCGTGCAGCTCTGCACCGAGGGTTCGGCCCAGCGCATCCTGGCGATCCTCCGCTCCACGGGGATGAGCCCGCACCGCTTGCAGGTCGAAGTGACGGAAACGGCGCTGCTGGTGGATTTCACCGTGGCGCGCGAAAATCTGCAGGCGCTGCGTAGCGCCGGGGCGCGGATCGTGCTCGACGATTTCGGCGCCGGTCACGCGTCCATTTCCTACCTGCGCGAAATGCAGTTCGACGGCATCAAGCTCGACGGCTCGCTGACGGTGGACGCCACCGTGTCGCTGCGCAGCCGCCGCCTGCTCAAGGGCGTCGTCGATCTGTGCAGCTCGCTCGGCCTCCCCTGCGTCGCCGAGCATATCGAGACGGAGGAACAGCGCACGCTGCTGCGCGAGTTCGGCTGCCGCGACGGCCAGGGGTTCCTGCTTGCCCGGCCGATGGAGGCGGACGTGGCGGCGGAGCTTGCGGCGCCGAAGGTGTTCAATTTGGGAAAGCCCAAGGCCGCCTGAGCCAAAAAGAAAGGGCCGGAGAGTTTCCTCCCCGGCCCTTCTTTGCGTCTGAGCGTGGTGGCTTGGACTTAAAAGTCCATGCCGCCCATGCCGCCCATGCCGCCGCCCATGCCGCCCGGCATGCCGCCGCCGGACGACTTGTCTTCCGGAGCGTCGCTGATCGCCGCTTCGGTGGTGATCAAGAGGCCGGCGACCGAAGCCGCGTCCTGAAGCGCCGTGCGGACAACCTTGGTCGGATCGATGACGCCGGCTGCAACCAGGTTCTCGTAGACTTCAGTCTGGGCGTTGAAGCCAAGCGTCTGGTCTTCGCTCTCGAGCAGCTTGCCCGAAATCACCGCGCCGTCATGGCCCGCATTCTCGGCGATCTGACGAACCGGAGCGATGATCGCCTTGCGGACGATGTCGATGCCGCGGGTCTGATCGTCGTTCTGACCGGTGAGGCCGGCAAGGGCCTTGGTGGCGTAGAGAAGCGCGGTACCGCCGCCCGGGACGATGCCTTCTTCAACCGCGGCGCGGGTCGCGTGGAGAGCGTCGTCGACGCGGTCCTTGCGCTCCTTGACCTCGACTTCGGACGAACCGCCGACCTTGATAACGGCAACGCCGCCGGCGAGCTTGGCAAGGCGCTCCTGGAGCTTCTCCTTGTCATAGTCGCTGGTGGTGTTCTCGATCTGCTGGCGGATTGCGGTGACGCGGCCTTCGATGCGGTCGCGGGTGCCGGCGCCGTCGACAATGGTGGTGTTGTCCTTGTCAATGGTGACGCGCTTGGCCTGGCCGAGCATGCCGACGGTGACCGTCTCGAGCTTGATGCCGAGATCTTCCGAGATCATCTCACCGGCGGTGAGGATCGCGATGTCTTCCAGCATCGCCTTGCGGCGGTCGCCGAAGCCCGGCGCCTTGACGGCCGCGACCTTGAGGCCGCCACGCAGCTTGTTGACGACGAGCGTGGCAAGCGCCTCGCCCTCGATGTCCTCGGCGATGATCAGGAGCGGGCGGCCCGACTGAACAACGGCTTCCAGGATCGGAAGCATCGCCTGCAGGTTCGACAGCTTCTTTTCGTGGATCAGGATGTAGGGGTCCTGAAGCTCGACCGACATCTTCTCCGGGTTGGTGATGAAGTACGGCGACAGGTAGCCGCGGTCGAACTGCATGCCTTCGACGACGTCGAGTTCGAACTCGAGGCCCTTGGCTTCCTCAACGGTGATCACGCCTTCCTTGCCGACCTTTTCCATCGCTTCGGCAATCTTTTCGCCGACGACGGTATCGCCGTTGGCGGAGATGATGCCGACCTGGGCGATTTCGTTGGAGCCGGAGACGGGCTTGGAGCGCGCCTTGAGGTCAGCGACAACCGCGGTCACCGCGATGTCGATGCCGCGCTTCAGGTCCATCGGGTTCATGCCGGCCGCGACCGACTTCATGCCCTCGCGAACGATCGACTGGGCCAGAACGGTTGCGGTGGTGGTGCCGTCGCCGGCGAGGTCGTTCGTCTTCGAAGCGACTTCGCGCAGCATCTGCGCGCCCATATTCTCGAACTTGTCCTTGAGCTCGATCTCCTTGGCGACGGTGACGCCGTCCTTGGTGATGCGCGGCGCGCCGAAGCTCTTGTCGATAACGACGTTGCGGCCCTTGGGCCCGAGGGTGACCTTCACCGCATCGGCGAGGATGTCGACGCCGCGGAGGATCCGCTCACGGGCGTCGCGAGAAAAGCGTACGTCTTTGGCTGCCATCTTGGCTTACCTTTCAGTTTGAATGTTCCGAATGTTCGCACTGACCATGGAGGTCGGCGCGGCGTAAGTTCAGCCGACGATCCCCAGGATGTCGCTTTCCTTCATGATCAGCAGGTCTTCGCCGTTGAGGCGGACCTCGGTGCCCGACCATTTGCCGAACAGGATGCGATCGCCTGCCTTGACGTCGAGCGGGGTCACCGTGCCGTCTTCGGCGCGGGTGCCGGA
>DASVUO010000193.1:0-4100 GCA_036386995.1 Allosphingosinicella sp.
ATATTCAATGCGCCGGTACAGCGCTTCCCCCCCCATGCGTGCGGATCACGTCACCTAGGAGTCTGCCGAGGTACCGCAGGTCGGCATTTTGCTCGAGAACTGCCACCACCGTATTTCTCCTCGTCGCGTGCATCGATCGGCCTGTCTGCAATCAGCCTCGAAGCGCAGCAGCAGCCCGGGCGCGCTGGGTGATCGCGCCCCCGTCCACTGCGCAGCCTGACGGAACTAGCCAGCTTCCGCCGACGCAAACGACTGAGTCGAGCGCCAGCCACTCCGGCGCGCTAGCGAGCGAGATTCCTCCCGTGGGGCAGAAGCGCACGCCGCCGAATACCGAGCTGAGCGACTTGAGCGCCGGCACTCCTCCCGACAGAGCGGCGGGGAAAAATTTCATCCGGGTAATACCGAAATCGAGAACCCGCATGATATCGCCCGCATTGGACACGCCCGGCAGGAGCGGAACGTCCGATTGCGCCGCCGCTTCGCCCACCGCGCCCGTGAACCCGGGGCTTACGACAAATTCCGAACCGGCCTCGACCGCCTGCCCGAAATGCCGGGCGTTCAGCACGGTCCCAGCGCCGACGATCGCGCCTTCGACCTGCTTCATTGCGCGGATTGCGCCAAGCGCAGCCGGAGTGCGCAACGTTACCTCTAGCACCGGTAGACCGCCCGCGACCAACGCGCGGGCGATTGGCACGGCATCCTCCTCCCGCTCGATCACGAGTACCGGGATAACAGGTGCGGCTTGCAGGATGCGGTCGATGGGGGTCAATGCCGTCCCTTTTGTGAGCTTCCGCAATCCGCAATAGCGCCCAGCGGCAAGGGTGCAAGCTGCTACCGGTGTCAGTCGCGGGGACCGGCACATCCTCCGGGAAGTTCAAGTAGCATGCGCACTTCCGAAACCGGCGCAACGCGTTGATCAAAACCGGCGCAAGACCCAGGGGCAATGGGGACGCAGCCGCTTCGGCCAGGAGGCCTTATGCCCAAGATGATTGCCGCACGCACCATCGTCACCTGCCCGGGCCGGAACTTCGTAACCCTGAAGATCGAAACGGAAGACGGCGTCAGCGGCGTTGGCGATGCGACACCTAACGGGCGCGAGCTAGCGGTGGAGAGCTATCTTCGCGACCACATCATCCCCTGCCTGATCGGCCGGGATGCGCACCGCATCGAGGACATCTGGCAGTATCTCTAACGCGGTGCTACTGGCGGCGCGGGCCGGTGACGATGACGGCGATCGCCGCGGTCGACATGGCCTTGTGGGACATCAAGGGGAAGCTGGCCGGAATGCCGGTCTACCAGTTACGTGGTGGGGCGGCGCGCGAAGGCTTGATGGTCTACGGCCACGCCAATGGCGTGAGCATCGAGGAGACGGTGGCGGAGGCGGTGCGCTACCGCGACCAGGGCTATAAGGCGATCCGGCTGCAATCGGGCGTGCCGGGCCTCGCCTCCACCTATGGGGTGTCCAAGGACCGCATGTTCTACGAGCCGGCTGACGCCGAGCTGCCCAGCGAGAATGTCTGGTCGACCGAAAAGTACATACGCGTGGTGCCGGAGCTGTTCGCCGCGGCGCGCGAGGCGCTGGGTTGGGACGTGCACCTGCTCCACGACGTCCACCACCGCCTGAAGCCGATCGAGGCGGGGCGGCTCGGCAAGGACCTGGAGCCGTTCCGGCCGTTCTGGATGGAAGATGCCGTTCCGGCCGACAATCAGGAGAGCTTCCGCCTGATCCGCCAGCATACGACGACGCCGCTTGCGGTGGGCGAGATCTTCAACTCGATTTGGGACGCCAAGCAGCTTATCCAGGAACAGCTCATCGACTATATCCGCGCCACCGCCGTCCACGCGGGTGGGATCACGCACCTGCGGCGCATCGCCGCCTTTGCCGACATGTACAACGTCCGCACCGGCTGCCACGGGGCAACCGACCTGTCGCCGGTGGCGATGGCGGCGGCACTGCACTTCGACCTGTCGGTGCCCAATTTCGGCATTCAGGAATATATGCGCCACACCGACGAAACGGACGCGGTCTTCCCGCACGCCTACAGCTTTTCCGACGGGTCGCTGCACCCGGGGGAAGCGCCGGGGCTGGGGGTGGAGATCGACGAGGAGCTGGCGGCGATCTACCCGTACAAGCGCGCCTACCTGCCGGTTAACCGCCTGGAAGATGGGTCGATGCACGATTGGTGAGGTAGACATCCTCCCCCTCTGAGGGGGACTTTCCTTATTTCGCTCCGCTCAACGCTCCGATCAGCTTGGCCATGTTGGCGATGTAGGCGCTTGTGGAGATACCCGTGACGGGCTGGTCCGTCGTGTAAGGCGAGGTGTCGCTGGCGTCGCCGACGTGCGTAGTGCGGTAGTCGCCGGGCGCTGGGGTCGGTGAGCCCGGGCCGATGTAGGGATTGCTCGTGGCCACCAGCGGCGTCGGCCACCAGCCTTTGGCGTTGAGGCTGCGGATGAGGTCGGGCGGCGTCGCGTCGCGGCTGCCGGCGTTGAGATCGGAGCCGGTAAGGCCGCCGCTGACGAAGAAACGAGGCAGCGGCTCCGGATCTGGCGCGAGCAGGGGCGAGTTTTTCGCCAGCTCGTCCGGCGACGTAGCGAGCAGCCTCTCATATTCCCGCCGCAGTTTTGCAGTGTCGACGTTGCGGAAGGCGCTGTAGTGGCCGAGCGTCGCTTCCGGGTTGTAGTCCCAATAATATTCTCCGTTGACGACGTTGGAGCCGCGGCGGTGGACGTAGATCGGCTTGTTGGTGCCGATCTCGACAAAGGTCGGGAAGTCGCGGCCCTGCCGCGGCTCCGGCAGGCGGACCGACTCCAGCCAGGCGATCGCTTCCGGGATACGGGCCAGGAAGCGGCGGTCGCCGGTCATCCGGTAGAAGCTCATCAACTGCTCGACGTTGGACGCTGTGGTGGCGGTGTGGAGCGCATTGGGTTCGTAGGTGCGGGCGGCGGCGGGCTTCAAGTCGAGCGTATATTGCAGCGCCCAGCCGGCCTGCGGGGCGCCCTGCTGGGTGAGCAGGTAGATGTTCATGCCGCGGTGGATGGCGTCGAGTGCGCGGGTGTCGCCGAGATGCTGGTAGACGAGGGTGAGGAATTTGACGTTCTCGGCCGCGACATCGTCGTTGAAGGTGATGTAGCTTTGATAGGCCGGGTAGTTGGGATCGTACGGCCAGCGCTGGGGCCAGCCGCCGATCGGATACTGACTTTCGAGCACGAAGTTCACCGCGCGCTCCAGCGCCGGGCGGTATTTGGGGTCGCGCTTTTCGAGGTAAAGGCGGAGCAGGAACTGGGCGGCTTCGGAGGTGCCCATGTCGTCGAAGGTGGAATTGTCGGCGTGATGCTGGAATTCCTCCATCCGCCAGGCGTTCTTGCCGATGGTTTCGTACCAGTGCGCGGTTGAGGACGGGCCAGCAAAATCGATGAAGTAGTGCCAGCCGCCCGAGCGGTGCTGGCCGGCGATCAGCGCGCCGGCGACCTTCTCGGCCGATTGATAATAATATTCGTCGCCGGTGGCGTGGAAGGCATCGAGGAACAGGTGGCCCATCGTTGCCGTGCCCGGCGGCTGGACCCAGATCATCGACTTCTTGGCCTCGATTTCGCCCCAGCGGCGCGACATGTCGGGAAGGTAGGACCAGACGTAGCCGCCTTCCGTGGAAGCTTCCTCGACCATGAAGCGGGTGGCGCGCTTCATGGTGCGTTCGATCTCGTCGCGGCTTTGGGCGCTTGCCGGAGCAGCCAAGCCGATGATCAGAAGGAGGAGCGCGAGCAATCTTGTCATGCGAACAATCCCTTTTTCCGGCCCCAGGCGAAGAACACATTCTCCCAGCCTTCGACCGTTTTTCCCTTGGCGAGGCGGAGGCCGAAGCCGTGGCCGCCGTCGGCATAAAGGTGAGTCTCCACCGGCACCTTTTTCGCCAGCAAGGCGGCGCGCAGGAGGAGGCTGTTTTCGACCACCACCGAGGCGTCGTCCTCGGCATGGAGGAGGAAAACGGGCGGCGCGTTCGGGGGCACATTCTGGTGCGGCGAATACGCGCGCTCGCGTTCGGGCGAGGCGTTCTCGCCGACGAGGTTCTTGCGGGAACCGGCATGCGCGGTGGGAAGCG
>DASVUO010000194.1:0-16788 GCA_036386995.1 Allosphingosinicella sp.
CGATGATCGACATCGAGCTCAGCCCGGCCGCTTACGCCCGCATGGACAGCCTCCGCGCCGCCGTCACCGCCGCCGCCCCAGCCGCACGTCTCGATGACAATGCCCAGTGGCTCGCGCCGCTTGCCGGGCTCATCGGCGCGCTTCGCTGGCTTGCCGGCGGGCTCGTTCTGCTGATGGTCGCCGCTACTGCCGCAACGGTGGTTCTCGCCGCGCGCGCCTCGCTCGACACCCACCGCAGCACCATCGAAGTGCTCCACCTGATGGGCGCCACCGACATCCAGGTGGCCCGCCTCTTTCAGCGCCGCATCGCCTTCGACGCCTTGTTCGGCGGCTTTGTCGGGCTCGCGGCGGCGGCCGGAGTACTTCTTCTAATCGGCGCCCGCATCGGCGCCTTGGGCTCGGATCTGCTCGGATCGGCGGGCCTTCCCCCGCTCAGCTGGGCGCTTCTTGTCGCTTTACCCGTTTTCGGGGTCCTTCTGGCGATGGTGGTTGCCCGCGCCACCATTCTTCGCGCGTTGGGGAGGATGCTGTGATCAGACGCGCCATCGCCTTTCTGCTTCTCCTCTACGTGCTCGGCTACGCCTTGTTCACCGTGCTTCTGCCGCGTCCGGCGGCAGACGAGCAGACCGACGCCATCGTGGTCCTGACCGGCGGCGCCAAGCGCTTCGAGCGCGGCCTCGGCCTTCTTCAGCAGGGGAAGGCCAAGCGGATGCTGGTCTCCGGCGTTGCCCGCACCGTGCGCCCCAACGAACTCGCCGCCGAATATCGCGCGGACGAGCGGATTTTCGCCTGCTGCATCGATCTCGGCCGCGAAAGCGTCGACACCCGCTCCAACGCCGAGGAAGTCTCGCGCTGGGTGACCAAGCACAAGGTGCGCTCTATCCGGCTGATCACAACCGATTGGCACATGCCCCGCGCCCGATTCGAACTCTCCCGCCGCCTGTCGGGCGACGTCGAGGTGCTAAGCGACGCCATTGAAAGCAACCCGGTGTTCAGCCAGCTTTTCACCGAATATAATAAATATCTGCTGCGCCGCGCCGCGGTGCTGATCGGCATTTGATGAACTTGGTCCGCTCGCTGCTTTTCACCCTCGTTTTCTACACCGTCACTCTTTTGTGGGTGCCGATCGCGATGCTCGCCAGCCTGTGGGGTCCCGCCGGCGTGCGGCTGACCGGCCGTTGGTGGGCGACGTGGCATTATTGGTGCACCGCCGGCATCCTCGGCATCCGCACCCGGATCGAAGGCGAAATACCCCGCGGCGCGGTGCTGATCGCCGGCAAGCACCAGTCGATGTTCGAGACGATGGAGCTGGTCCGCCTGTTCGACGCGCCCGGCATCATCATGAAGGACGAACTGTCGCGGATTCCAATCTGGGGCCGGCTTGCGCGACACTATGGCCTGATCGCCATCGACCGCGCCGGCGGCGCAATCGCCCTTCGCGCCATGGTGCGGGATTCCAAGGCGGCGGTTGCGGAAGGGCGGCCGGTGGTGATCTTCCCCGAAGGCACCCGCGTAACGCCCGGGGATCAGCCCGAGCTCCAGCCGGGCTTTGCCGGCCTTTACCGCGCACTCAACCTGCCCGTGATCCCCCTTGCGCTGAACAGCGGCCGCGTCTGGCCGCGCAAGGCGTTCGTCCGCCTGCCGGGCATCGTCACCTTCCGCTTCGGCGAGACCATCCCGGCCGGCTTGCCGCGCCGCGACGCCGAAGCGCGCGTCCACGCGGCAATCAACGCACTGGAACGGGGATAAGCAGCCTCAGTCGCGGCGGCCGTGGCGCTCGGCGAATTCTCGGTCAGACATCAGCAGGTAGCGGATGAAGTCCACGAACGCCCAGATGCCGGTGACGATCAGGCCGACGATCGTGCAGGTCAGCACCAGCATCACGATGCCGCTTCCCGTCCGCCCCAAATAGAAGCGGTGGATGCCGAGGGGACCGAGGAAGAAGGCGAGCAAGGCGGCGACGATCTTGTTGCGATCGTTTTCAACGGTCGGCGGCTGGTGGCGCGCGGGTGCTACCGCGCGAATCGGCGCAGACGCCTTTTCGGGCACCGGGAATATGGTCAGCGCCCGCGTCTGCTCGCTTTCGAAATCGACATACATGCCGATCGCCGGCTCGCCGCGATCCGCCCAATCCTCAGGCGTGAAGGTGTAGCGCTGGCCATCGTCGCCCGCGATTTTCCCGTGGCCCGTTCTGGTGTCCACGCCAAGTACCTGCCCGCGCATGATTCCCTTTCCCCGATTTCGCGCGCATCTTGGCGACGCGGCGCGTTTTTGCAATCGCCGCGTGTTGTTTTCAGGCGTTTCGCGTCATTCCACCAGCCGCCAGCGCAAGGTCTCGCCGGCATGGAAGGGGACCAGCGCCGATCCCGCCGCCGGCAGCGAGTCAGGCACCGCCGCGCCGCTGCGCTCCAGCACGATCCGCTCTTCGTTGAGCGGGAGGCCGTAGAAACGCGGCCCATTCTCCGACGCGAAGGCCTCCAGCCGGTGGAGCGCGCCTTCTTCCTCGAACACCGCCGCATAGCTCTCAATGGCGAACGGCGCGTTGAAGATGCCCGCGCAGCCGCAGCCCGATTCCTTGGCCTCCACCGCATGCGGTGCGCTGTCCGTGCCGAGGAAGAATTTGGCCGAACCGGAGGTGGCGGCGCGGCGCACCGCAAGCCGGTGCTCCTCGCGCTTGGCGACCGGCAGGCAATAAGCATGCGGCCTCAGCCCGCCTGCAAAAAGCGCATTGCGGTTGATGTGGAGGTGCTGCGGCGTGATCGTCGCCGCGACATTCGGCCCCTGCGCGGTCACGAACCGGGCCGCGTCGGCGGTGGTGATATGCTCGAACACCATCTTCAGGCCCGGGAAGTCGCGCACCAGCCGCGTGAACACTC
The DNA here is from genome assembly GCA_036386995.1 of Allosphingosinicella sp. GTDB lineage: Bacteria > Pseudomonadota > Alphaproteobacteria > Sphingomonadales > Sphingomonadaceae > Allosphingosinicella. The sequence continues at coordinate 2,877 of DASVUO010000194.1, forward strand.
GGTCTATGAACACCTTCTCGCGGTCGAACACGTCCACGTCGGGATCGGTGACTTCGCCGTGGACAAGCAAGGGCATGCCGATCCGCTGCATCGTCTCCAGTGCGGAGTAGATGTTGGCGATGTCGGTGACGCCGTGCGCGCTGTTGGTGGTGGCGTTGGCCGGATAGAGCTTGGCGGCTGTGAACACGCCTTGCCCGTGGCCCCGCGCAATCTCCGCCGGATCGGCGCCGTCCGTCAGGTACAATGTCATCAGCGGCGTAAAGCCCGGCCCGGCAGCTGCCACGATCCGCTCCCGATACGCCACCGCGGCTTCGACGCTCGTCACCGGCGGCACCAGGTTCGGCATCACGATCGCCCGCGCGAACTGCCGCGCCGTGTAAGGCGCCACGGCCTTCAGCATCTCCCCGTCACGCAAGTGGACGTGCCAGTCGTCGGGCCGGCGGATGGTTAGGCGCTGCGTGTCCGTCATGCATGTCCCCGGCGAACGAAGTTGGTTTTGGGCCGCCGAACCCCTAACTGCTGGTCATGGCTGCGACCACCCTCATCGACCGCACCGTGCTTCGTCTCTCGGGAGAGGACGTGCGCGGGTTCCTGCAAGGCCTCGTCACCAACGACACGCTCGCCGTCACCGCAGAGCAGCCGCTCTGGGCCGGGCTGCTCAGCCCGCAAGGCAAGGCCCTGTTCGATTTCATCCTGTGGGGCGAGGGCGACGACCTGCTGATCGATTGCGAAGCGGAGGTGGCGGACGAGCTTGCGCGGCGGCTCACCATGTACCGCCTGCGCCGCAAGATCGTCATCGCCCGCGAAGAAGGGCTGGCGGTGCACTGGTCCATTGGAGGGACCGCTGGCGTCCCCGACCCCCGCCTGCCGGAGCTTGGCCGCCGCTGGCTCGCCGCGCCTGGGGAGCCCGCCACCGGCTGGCTGGAGCACCGCCTCCGCCTCGGCGTCACCGAAGGCCGCGCAGAGCTCGGTTCGGACAAGACGCTCTGGCTCGAATGCAATGCCGCCGAGTTGAACGGAGTCAGCTTCACCAAAGGCTGTTACGTCGGGCAGGAGAATACCGCCCGGATGAACTACCGCTCCAAGGTCAACCGCCGGCTGATGGTCGTCCCCGCCGACGCGTCCGGTGAGCGCACGCGCATCCACTATCCCGAGCTTGGCCTCGCGGTGGAGCATCGCCGGGTCGAGGATCTCGGCAGTGCTCTCATGCCGGAATGGCTTTCCGCCGCCTTGTCCTGAGTGCCCGGCGAGCGCAGAGGGACGGCATGAAGATGCTCTCTGTCCTCGCCGCCTTTGCCGCTCTGGCAGCGTCTCCGGCCTCCGCTGAAGTGTCGCCGCAGCAGGCCGACTCCGCAGTTCGGAAGATCGTCGCCGACTCCCGCTTCAAGCAGGCCGCTGCGGCGCTCGATGCCGGGCACGAACAGTGGGTGGCGGACACGATTGCCCTTACCGAAATCCCGGCGCCGCCCTTCAAGGAAGTCGCCCGCGCCAAGGCTTATGCAGACATGTTCCGCGCCCGCGGCCTGAGCGACGTGGAGATCGACGACGCCGGGAACGTCCTCGGCCTGCGCAAGGGCATCGTCGGCGGCCCGATCCTGATCGTCTCCGCCCACCTCGACACCGTTTTCCCCGAAGGCACGGACGTGAAGGTCCGCCGTGAAGGCGACACTTTGCATGCGCCCGGCGTCGGCGACGACAGTTCCGGCCTCGCCACCCAACTTGCGCTCATCGACGCCCTCAATGCCGCCGCGATCCGCACCGCGAGCGACATCCTCTTCGTCGGAACGGTTGGCGAAGAGGGGCTAGGCGACCTTCGCGGCGTCCGTTACCTGTTCAACAGCGGCAAGTATAAAGGCCGCGCCAAGGCCTTCCTGTCGCTCGACGGCGGCGACATGGACTCCATGGTAACCGGCGGCGCCGGCTCCAGGCGCTACCGAGTCACCTTCAAGGGCCCCGGCGGGCACAGCTACGGCGCCTTCGGGATCGTCAACCCGATGGCCGCCCTCGCCGGCGCGGTGACCGAGCTTTACGCGCTGAAGGTCCCCGCCAAGCCGAAGACTACATACAGCGCCAGCGTGGTGAGCGGCGGCACCTCGGTGAACGCCATTCCCGAAGACGTCTGGCTGGAAGTCGACATGCGCTCCGAAAGCGCCGGGGAACTGGCGAAGCTGGAAGCGAGCTTCCTTGCTGGCGTCGAGCGCGCCGTCGCGGCTGAAAACGCCGCGCGCTCCACCCGCGAAGGGAAGGTCAGTGCGGAGTTCAAGCTGATCGGCGACCGCCCCGCCGGCCAGACGCCGGAAAGCGCCGACGTCGTCCGCCTGGCCACCGCCGCCTACAAAGCGGAAGGCATTGCGCTGAAATACGCCTCCGCTTCCACGGACGCCAATCTGCCGATCAGCCTCGGCATTCCCGCCGTGACCCTGTCACGCGTCTCCCGCAACGCCCGAGCGCATTCACCCGACGAATGGATCGGCATCGAGAAAGCGGATAATGTGAAGCTGAAGCGGATCACCCTGGCGACGATCCTCGCCCTCGCCGGAATGCGCTAAGCGCTGACCTCGGCAAAGGCACGCACGGGGAAGGTACCCATGCCGCTCACCTTCGGCGGCACCGCACTGAATCGGAAGCCGCTCTCGGGAAGCGCGGCGAGGTTGGTGAGGTGCTCGCAGACCAGCACCCCCGCGCCGAGCAGGATCGTATGCACCGGCCGCCGCGGGACGCGCGTGTCGTCAATATTGTGGCTGTCGATCCCTACCAGAGCCGCGCCTCGCTCGGCAAGCAACCGCGCCGCCTCGTCGGTTAGGAACGGGTGATCCTCAAGATAAGCGTCAGTCCGCCAGTGCCGGTCCCAGCCGGTGTGGACCAGCACCGCCTTCCCCGCCACGTCCACCCCCTCGAAGGCGTCGGCATCCACCGCCATCGCACTTGAGCGGACAACGAGCCCTGGCAGCGCCGCGAGCCGCACCAGATCGAGCTCCGCCAGGTCTGCGCCATCTTCGAAACGGTGGAAAGGCGCGTCGAGGTAGGTGCCGGTATTCGCCACCATGTCGATCCGGCCGATCTGAAAGGTCGAACCGTCGTCGTACAGGACCGCCGACTGCTCCCGAGTCCAAAAGTCGCAGATATGCGGCCCCGGCAGCCCTTTATAGGTGACCATGCCGGCTTCGATGACGTGGCTAAGGTCGATCAGCATCGAGCAAGGCGCGGCAATAAGTGCGGTGGGCGGCGAAGGCAGGCGGCTTGGTCGTCTTCAGCCGGCGGTAAAAGGCTTCGGCGGTTTTTACATCGCCGCTGTCCACTTGCTCCGGGCTGCGCTTCGCCTTTTGCCCGAACTCGGCAAGGATTAGGCCCCAGGTCATCGTCTCGCCGAACTGGTCGGCCGTCGGCTCGGCCGCCGCACTGTCCTTGGCGGCTACAGACGACGCCGCGCAGGCCACGGCCTGGTGGTAGAAGAGCTCCGGCGGCGGCGCGTACGGCGCAGCGGCCTTAGCGAACGTCGCGAGCAGCAGCTGGCCGATCATTGCCCCGTCTCCCCAATCTGCTTCTTCCGAAGCGCCGCGATCCGCCACAGTGCGTAAGCCGCGATCGCCATCCAGATCACGTTCAACGTAGCCGACGGAATCGCGCCGTGCCACAGCCCGTTGACGATGAAGCCCGCCGCGCCAACCAGGTTCATCCACTGAAACGCAGGGGACGAACCCGTGAGCCGCCCAAGCGTCACCAGCAGATAGGCGCCAAGGATCAGACCCGCGCCGATCCAGCCGACAACCTCCACCGCGATCAGCATCCGAAGTTCCGTTTGGGAAATCCGCGGGGCGGCTCCTCGCAATACCAGCGGCCGGTGTTTCCGACGCGCTGCTCAACCAGCTGCCACCGGCCGTTCTCACGTCGCATCACCGCCCGCACGGTCAGCCCGCCGATGTGAGGCCACAGATCGCCGAACACCGCCCGCCCGTCGATCTTGACGCCGTCGCGCCGCCGAGGCTCCGCAACTACCAGTGCCCATTCACCCGAGACGCGCAGCTCGGAGACATCCAGCACAATCTCCGCATCGTACTGCTGGAGGTGCGACTGCACCGATGGCGTCAGCGCCTCGACGATCGCCGCCTTCTCCGCCACCGCCGGCGCGGCCGCAGCCAGCGCCGCGGCGATCAGGCCGGCCCCGATCAGGAAGCCAGCTTCCGAAGCACGTAGTGCAGGATCCCACCCGACCGGAAATATTCCAGCTCGTTCAGCGAATCGATCCGCACCCGGGCGGTGAACTCGGAGGTCGAGCCGTCCGCCTTGGTCACCTGCACCTGCACATGCTGGCGCGGGGTGAGATCGGCGATGCCGGTGACGGTGAAGCTCTCCGTCCCGTCGAAGGTGGGGATCTCCTCCACGAACTGCAGCGGCAGCACACCCATGCCGACCAGGTTGGAGCGGTGGATGCGCTCATAGCTCTCGGCGATCACCGCGCGGACGCCGAGCAGGTTGGTGCCCTTCGCCGCCCAGTCGCGCGACGATCCGGTGCCATATTCCTTGCCCGCGACCACCACGAGCGGCGTCCCTTCCGCCTTGTAGCGCATGGCCGCGTCGTAGATCGGCAGCGTCTCGCCCGAAGGGATGTGCTTGGTGATGCCGCCTTCGATGCCGGGGACCATCTTGTTCTTGATGCGGATGTTGGCGAAGGTGCCGCGCATCATCACGTCGTGGTTGCCGCGGCGGGCGCCGTAGCTGTTGAAGTCGGCGCGGCTAACCCCATGATCTACAAGGAATTTCCCGGCAGGGCTGTCGAGCTTGATCGCGCCCGCGGGGGAGATGTGATCGGTGGTGATGGAGTCGCCGAAAATCGCCAGGGGACGTGCGCCGATGATGTCGCCGGGCGCCGTCGCCGTCATCGTCATGCCTTCGAAATAAGGCGGGTTGGCGATGTAGGTGGAGCCGGCGTCCCAGGCGTAGGTCTTGCCGCCCGTCACCGCGATCCCGGCCCATTTGTCGTCGCCCTTATAGACGTCGGCATAGCGGGTGCGGAACATGGTGCCGGTGACGTAGGTGTCGATCAGCGTCCGTACCTCATCGTTCGACGGCCAGATGTCGCGCAGGTAGACCGGCGAACCGTCCGAGCCGGTGCCGATCGGATCGTTGACCATGTCACCCGTCACCGAGCCCTTGAGGGCATAAGCGACCACCAGCGGCGGCGACGCGAGGTAGTTGGCGCGCACGTCCGGCGACACGCGGCCTTCGAAATTGCGGTTGCCGGAGAGAACGGACGCGGCGACGATGTCGTTGTCGTTGATCGCCCGCGAAATCGGCTCGGGCAGAGGCCCCGAATTGCCGATGCAGGTGGTGCAGCCATAGCCGGTGAGGTGGAAGCCGAGGCCATCGAGATCAGCCTGAAGCCCGGAAGCAACGAGGTAGTCCGTCACCACCTGCGACCCCGGCGCGAGCGACGATTTAACCCACGGCTTGCGCGTCAGCCCCTTCTCCCGCGCCTTGCGGGCGACCAGGCCCGCGGCGACCAGCACCGCCGGGTTGGACGTGTTGGTGCAGGACGTGATCGCCGCGATCACCACGTCGCCATGGCCGAGATCGACCGCGCCCGGGCCGCTCTCCTCCGCCGGCGCCGCGGCGACGGGCACGCGCTTGCCGAGCTCGGCCGCGTCATGGCCGTATTCGCGGGTGAAATTGGCGATGAACTCCTCGTCCACCTGGCCGAGCACCACCTTGTCCTGCGGCCGCTTTGGGCCGGCGAGCGACGGCTCCACCGTGGACATGTCGAGCCGCAGCGTATCGGTGAACACCGGCTGGTCGCTGCTGCCGGGCTCAAGCCAGAAGCCCTGCGTCTTGGCATAAGCCTCGGTGAGCGCGATCTGCTCCTCCGAGCGGCCGGTGAGGCGCATGTAGTCCAAGGTCTTGCCGTCCACCGGGAAGAAGCCGCAGGTCGCGCCATATTCCGGCGCCATGTTGGCGATGGTGGCGCGATCGGCGACCGAGAGGGCCGACACGCCCGGCCCGTAAAATTCCACGAACCGCCCGACCACGCCCTTGGCGCGCAGCAGCTGCGTCACCGTCAGCACCAGATCGGTGGCGGTGATGCCTTCCTTGAGTTCGCCGGCGAGGTGAAATCCGACCACTTCCGGGATCAGCATGGAGACGGGCTGGCCAAGCATCGCCGCCTCCGCCTCGATCCCGCCGACGCCCCAGCCGAGCACGCCCAGCCCGTTGACCATGGTCGTGTGGCTGTCGGTGCCGACAAGCGTGTCCGGGTAGGCGACTTCGGCGCCGCTTTCGTCCGGCGAGGACCAGACGCTGCGCGCGATATATTCGAGGTTCACCTGGTGGCAGATGCCGGTGCCCGGCGGCACCACCTGGAAATTGTCGAACGCGGAGGAGCCCCATTTCAGGAACTGGTAGCGCTCCATGTTGCGCTGATATTCGAGCTCGACGTTCTGCTCGAACGCGCGTGGCGTGCCGAATTCGTCGACCATCACCGAGTGATCGATGACGAGGTGGACGGGAACCTGCGGGTTGATCTTGCGCGCATCGCCGCCAAGCTTGGTGATCGCATCACGCATCGCGGCAAGATCGACCACGCACGGCACGCCGGTGAAATCCTGCATCAGCACCCGCGCCGGCCGGTACTGAATCTCCCGCGCCGGCGCCGCGGGGTTCTTCACCCAATCGACCAGCGCCTGGATGTCCTCGCGGGACACGGTGACCCCGTCCTCGAACCGCAGCAGATTCTCGAGCAGCACCTTCATGGAGAAAGGCAGCTTGTTGACTGGGCCGAGCGCCTCGGCGGCCTTGGCGAGGGAGTAATAAGCGTAGGTCTTGGAGCCCACCTGGAGCTCGCTGCGGGTGTTTAGGGAGTCGTGGCCGACGGACGTCATGGGGGGTTCCTCGTCGCAAAGTGGTCTTCGCGCCGGGTAGGGTGTGGAAGCCGGCGCGTGGGTTGCGCGCGCTCTAGCAAGGGGGGAGCGGTGGGGGAAGGCTCTCGAAAGGAGCATCCTCACCTGACCCGGCGCTTAGCTCTGTTGAACTAGCGCCCCTGCACGTTCGCCACGTGAGTCCGCCAGTGCTGCCCAGAGGAACATAGATAGCGCAAAAACGGAGCAAACTGCGTACTTACGATTGGCAGGGCTCGCAGGGATGTGCTAAAAATCCGGATGATGTCTGTCGAGCATGAATACTCGGTCATTGGCCACAGTCGTAGCTCGTGGGGTCGCCGCCTCGGAGCTATTGCCGGGGGAGTGGCCGCCTTTGGAGTACTGGTGGCGGGCGCCGTGCTCGGCTTGGCAGAGCAACTGGGATTAGGAAAACACGTTCCAGAGATCGTGCTTTGGCCGTTCACAGCGGCGTCCGTGTATGCTGGCGTGCACTGGCTCTTCAACCGCTTCATTTGGCGCTGGAGGTGGTTCTCGAAGGTGCTGGGTGTGCCGGACCTGTCCGGCCGGTGGCGGTGCAAGGGTCAAACGCTAAACCCCGTTCGCGGCGCGGTCGCTAATTGGGAAGGCGAGCTGGTTATCAGTCAAAGCTGGGAGAAGATTCGAGTTCACCTTTGCACGGCCAACTCGGAATCGCAGAGCAAGGCGGCGTCACTGATCTATGAGCCCGGAACCGGGTTTAGACTGCTTTACAGTTATTTCAATTTGCCCGGCTTGGGTCAAAGGCTCCATGCCCATATCGGGTATTCTGAGATCGTATTTGATGAAGAACTTAGCCGCGGCAATGGAGAATACTTTAATAATAAGGGTCGTGTGACCTACGGGACCATGATGTTGGAAAGGCTGGTTTAAGGTGGCTATTAATTACGGGATCAAGCTGGGTGATCTTCGTCAACGCCGGTTGGGAATCGATAGAGACCCTTCTGTATATTTCGAACGCAGCAGCATTGTAGAAAAGTATGAGGGGCGAGCCACTGGAACAGCGACCAAGTACGCTTTGGGAGCAATGGAACAGGTTACTCCGCGCTACACAGAAATTTCGGTGGAAGAGTGCGAACGTATAGCTAGCCAGTTGATTAAAGGCCTTGGTGATATCGGACAGACAGCGGAGTTTCGCCTCCAAGGCTCTGTACCCTTGAACACTCATATTCGAGGCGTGAGCGATGTTGATTTTCTAGTGCTTCATGGGCGGTACTTCACGTATGATCGCGATGGCCCGGCGGCTAACACCTATTACCCGTATTCGGGCTCTATTCTTCAAGAGGTAACGCAGCTACGCCGCCGATGTGAAAGCATACTTGATAACAAATTTCCTGCTGTGAAAGTCGACACGTCAGGCGGCAAAGCTATTCGTATGTCCGGTGGATCGCTAAGGCGCGAAATTGACGTTGTTCCTGCTCATTGGTTTGATAGCGTGGATTTCCAAAGATCACGGGATGAGTCCTTTCGGGGCGTGGCAATTTTGGACGAGTCGGTGCCGGAACTGGTGGACAATTATCCTTTTCTCCACATCAGGCGCATTGAGGAAAAGGACGGCCGCTGCGTCGGGGGGCCTAAGATGGCTATAAGATTGCTGAAGAACATCAAGAACGATTCGGATCAGGAAATTCGTCTATCCAGTTATGAGGTAGCTGGACTGATGTGGCACGCACACAATCACCTTGTTACCAACACCCCCGGGTACGAGATGCGTGTCCTTGGAGGAACAGACATCCATCTTTCAGCCTTGGCTTCCGACTACAGCGGAACCCGAGCTCTCCGGACGCCCGATGGCACCCGCTTCCTCATAGATGAGCCGGCCAAGTTCCTTGAATTGGTCAAGTTAGCACAGGAGGTATCGGCCCTGACGACTGCAGTAGCAAACGAGGCGCCCAGTCCGTTCAACAAGCTAGGTGGGAGCCCTGTGCCAGACAGACGGAAAGTTCTTACAGAGATGTACATACCCGGCGCTTAACACATCGTAGGTTGATCGTGTTCGCCGTTGCGGAACTTCGTTACGGAGCCATTTGAAACTAGGTATAGACAATCGACTCGTTCAACGAGCGACATCGAGATGCAGCTATTGAATGCTGACCCCCGGTTAACAATGGACGTGCGAGCCCCCGAAGGGGGGAACAGACGGTAGGACCAGCCGCATAAAACATAGCGCCCCGTCTGCGGCAGCAGCCGCAGCATCATCGCGCCGTCGTGCACCGCTGGGTTCACTCGAAGCGCCTGCAGAACCGCATCGGCGAAGCCTGGCCCTAGCGTGCAGCCCCTGTCGGGTAGAGGATCGCGGAGCATGGCTTCGCAATGGGGGGGAGTGCTGCTGCCGCGGAACAAGCACGCGATCAGCGTACCCCAGCTATGCGCGGCCGAGCTCGCGAGGGTGGCGACAGCCGTATCTTCGACTTGGAAATGCATGGTATCTGTGTTGTGGTAGATGCGTTACCTTCTGACGGCAATGGCCGACGATGCCGGCATGCGGCTAGGCAGCCGAAATCCTACGTAGAGGCTTGATGGAAGCACGCACACAAATCCTGTTGACTGTAGCGGCAGCCGTGGCGGTTTGGGGCTGTGCCCTTGTAATCGTCGGACCCGCGCCCTCTTTTGACCTGCTGAAGCCGTTCGGAGCGACGGTCAGCGTTGTGACGCTGCTCGCTGTCATTTTCTCCAAGTGGATTTGGAAATGGCGTATCCTGCGCAACTGGGTTGTGAAACGACCAGATCTGAATGGCACCTGGAAAGCTGACTTGCACTCTACGTTCGAGGTCGACGGTGAACGGGTGAAAAAATCCGGCTTCATGGTCATCAAACAGGATCTCTCGGAACTCAGCATTCGACTCTACACCGATCAGGCTCATTCGTATTCTCTTGCCCAGAACGTTATAGATCGTGATGGTTTTTTTGAGGTTGCCTGCGTTTATCTAAACGTGCCGACGCCTCACGCGCGTGCAGTGCAACAGAGCCAGATACATCATGGAGCGCTGCTGCTCAGTCACGTGGGCTATGATGAAGAGCTAGTGGAAGGGATGTACTGGACTGATCGAGAGACGATGGGGGAGATCGAGCTTTCGGAGCGGCGGCCGACTCTTGTCACCTCCTACAGAGCTGGCCTGCGCCTCTACGGTGAATGAGCACCGAACTGGCTTCCGGAGGTGCGGCGTTCAAGGAGTGCTGCTGTCCGTCTCGCGTGCGCAAGGCGGCGCTACTGCGCCAGCAAACTGCCCTGCTCCGACAAATACCACGCCCTTCGCCTCTAGCGCCGCTCTAAGCGCCCGAACTCGGTCTGCTAGCACCGACTCTCCAGCCTCGTACCGAATCACCGTCCGCGCGCTTACCCCGGCCGCCTTCGCCAAGTCCGCCTGTGACCAATCCAGCGCGGCGCGGGCCATGCGGCATTGGCGAATGTTCATGTTGTCACATTTCCAGCAAAAAGAGCTTGCATCCGCCGCAGCTCTCTGTCACATTTACAGCCACAATCCGAACGTCTTCTCTTTGGTTGGGAGTGTGTCTGGTCATGGCTGGCCGGGATCATAGCTGCACGCGCCGCGCACTTCTAGGCGCTGCTGTGGGGGTGCCGGTGGTGGGGCTGGTTGAGGGGGCTGCTTGCCCTCACCCTCCCGCCGCCTTTGGCGGCGGGTCCCTCCCTCTCCCTGAAGGGGAGAGGGGTCAGGAAGAATGGGCCGCTGCTCTTGCCGACGTGGTTCGGGCGGAGGCGGAGCTTCGGGTGGTGGAGCGGGGGACGAAGGGGCTTTGCTTCGAAGCGGCGGAGGCGGTGCAGGAGGCGTATGATGCGCGCTGCGATGCCTGGGAGGAGGCGATCGGGCGGGCCTTTGCGGTGCCGGCGCCGGACGTGGCGGCGCTTCCGGCCAAGGTGGTTTGGGCGGTGGACCTCCAGGTCGCAGAGTTTGGGGATGGGGAGGCGCTGCTTGCTGCGCTTCGCAGCGATGCGGTTCGGCTGGGGGAGTGACAACCGGCTGAAGGGGCAATCTGCGTGCCCTCACCCTCCTACCGCCCTTGGCGGCGGGGCCCTCCCTCTCCCTAAATGGGAGAGGGGTTTGGTGCTGCGATGAAGCACCGGCGCAAAAACCATTTTCCTACATCGTACTCTTTGTGTTCCAAGCTGTCCGGTTGCGATTCGCGTGGAGTCGGTGGGGGCGCCCCTCGGCTTCGCTCGGACGAACGAGGTTGGTGCAGACGGGAGGAGACACGAACATGGCGATGACGCGGGGGCGGGCTGGGGGGCGGAAGGCTCGGGATGACGCGGAGGCGCGGGGGGTAAGGGAGCGGATCGATGGGTTCACGCCGGAAAAGGAGGCGACCTTCCTTGCCGAGCTGGAGCGGTCGGGGTGCGTGACCGATGCGGCGCGGGTGGTGGCGATCTCGCGCAACACGATCAACCGGCACCGGCGCTTCCGCCCCGCCTTCGACGCGGCGTGCAAGCTTGCCCGGGTCAAGGCCCGCGGGCCGCTGGAGGCGATCGCCTACCTGCGGGCGGTGGAAGGGGCGGAGACCAAGATCATCCGCGACGGCAAAGTGGTGGAAGTGCGGGTGCGGCCTTCCGACAACATGCTCAAGACGCTGATGCAGGCGTCCGACCCGGAGAAATATGGCCGGGTGGGCGGCGCTACCCCGGCGCAGGTGGAGGCGATCCGCCGGCAGATCCTGGCCGAACAGGAGGTCGAGCCGACGGAGGAAGAGCAAAAGGAGCTGATCGAGCGGCTGCTGCGCAAGATGCACAAGCTTCGGAACCGGATGATCCGCGAAGGCCACGGGCTGACGATCGAAGGGGATCTGGTGCCCATAGGCTACGGGCCGGTGACGCCGGACGCGGTGCCGATGATGGAGGATCCGATCGGCTTCACCGTGGAACAGGACGCGGCGGCGATGATGCAGCGCTCAAAGGAAGCGGAACGCCTTCAACAGGAGCGCGGACTGGGCTAGAGGCTGCGCGCATGAACGGTATCGACGAAGACGTGATCGCGCGCATCGAAGGCGCGGCGGACCTTTCCGCGCTCGAGGCGGAGCGGGTGGCGGCGCTCGGCAAGCAGGGGGCGGTGACGCAGCTGCTGAAGAGCCTCGGCAAGATGAGCCCGGAGGAACGGGCGGAAGCGGGGCCGCGGATCCACGGCTTTCGCGAGGCGGTGACGGCGGCGATCGGGCTACGCAAGGCGGCGCTGGAGGGGGAGGCGCTGGCGCGGCGGCTTGCGACCGAGACGCTGGACATGACGCTGCCGGCGGAGGCTGCTCCGCGCGGGTCGGTCCATCCGGTCAGCCAGGTGATGGACGAGCTTGCCGAGATTTTCGCGGACTTGGGCTTCGCGGTGGCGACGGGGCCGGAGATCGAGGACGATTGGCACAATTTCACCGCGCTCAACATTCCGGAAAGCCATCCGGCGCGGGCGATGCACGACACGTTTTATTTTCCGGACGGGGACGCCGAGGGGCGGCGGATGCTGCTTCGGACGCATACGTCGCCGGTGCAGATCCGGACGATGATGACGAGCAAGCCGCCGATCCGGATCATTGCGCCGGGGCGGACGTACCGCTCGGATTCCGACGCGACGCATACGCCGATGTTCCACCAGGTCGAGGGGCTGGTGATCGACCGCGGCATCCACCTAGGGCACCTCAAGTGGACGCTTGAGACGTTCCTCAAGGCCTATTTCGAGCGGGAGGACATCGTGCTTCGGCTGCGGCCGAGCTACTTCCCGTTCACCGAGCCTTCGGCGGAGGTCGATGTGGGGTACACGCTGGTGAACGGGCGGCGGGTGCTTGGCGGGAGTGACGGGTGGATGGAGCTGCTGGGCTCCGGGATGGTGCACCCGAAGGTGATCGCCGCCTGCGGGCTCGATCCGGAGGAGTATCAGGGCTTCGCCTTCGGCTGCGGGATCGACCGGCTGGCGATGCTGAAATACGGCATGGACGACCTGCGCGCGTTCTTCGACGGCGATTTGCGCTGGCTGCGCCACTACGGCTTCGCGGCGCTGGATGTGCCCACGCTGAGCGGGGGAGTGGGGGCATGAAGTTCACGCTGAGCTGGCTGAAGGAGCATCTGGAGACGGACGCGTCGGTGACGGACATCGTCGAGGCGCTGACCCGCATCGGGCTGGAGGTCGAAGGCGTCGAGAACCCGGCGGAGACGCTTGCGCCGTTCGTGGTGGGGCACGTGCTGACGGCGGAGAGGCATCCGCAGGCGGACAAGCTTCAGGTGCTGACGGTGGATGCGGGCACCGGCGAGACGCTGCAGGTCGTCTGCGGCGCGCCCAATGCGCGGGCGGGGATGAAGGGCGTGTTCGGGCCACCGGGCGCCTACGTGCCGGGCAGCGGCATCACCTTGAAGGTCGCGGCGATCCGCGGCGTCGAGAGCCGGGGCATGATGTGCTCGGTGCGCGAGCTGGAGCTCGGCGACGAGCATGACGGCATCATCGCCCTCCCCGACGACGCGCCTACGGGCCAAAGCTATGCGGCTTATGCCGGGTTGGACGATCCGGTGATCGATGTCGCGATCACGCCCAACCGCCAGGATGCGATGGGCGTCAACGGCATTGCCCGCGATCTGGCGGCGGCGGGGCTCGGCACGCTGAAGCCGGTCTCGGCGCGTGTGGTGGAGGGGAGCTTCCCCTGCCCGGTTGAGATCCGCATCGAGGACTCGGACGGCTGCCCGGCTTTCTACGGTCGCGTCATTCGCGGCGTGAAGAACGGCGCGTCGCCGGCCTGGCTTCAGCAGCGGCTCAAGGCCGTCGGGCAGCGGCCGATCTCGGCTTTGGTCGACATGACGAACTTCATCATGCTCGGCTGGGGCCGGCCGCTGCACGTCTACGATCTCGCCAAGCTCAAGGGCGCCGTCACCGCCCGCCGGGCGCGGGACGGGGAAGAAGTGCTTGCGCTCAACGGCAAGAGCTACCGGCTGGACGAGACGATGACGGTGATCGCCGACGACGCGGCCGTGCACGACATCGGCGGCATCATGGGCGGCGAGCATAGCGGCGTCACCGAAGACA
>DASVUO010000195.1:0-9650 GCA_036386995.1 Allosphingosinicella sp.
TGTGGTAGGGGTGGTTCTTCGCTCCGGCCATCGACTGAGACTTTCCTTGGCTTGCCGCCGGCCTCGTGGGGCCGGACTCCCTGTTGCGTTTGGGTGAACCCTCTAGCTTCCGCTCTTCGCCTGGTCCACCGGGTAAAAGGTATAAGACAGCGTGATTTCGCTCACGCCGGCCGCATCGGGATCGTCGACGATCTTGGGATCAACGAAGAACACCACCGGCATGCGCGCTTCCTCGCCCGGCTGAAGGGTCTGCTCGTTGAAGCAGAAGCACTGAATCTTGTTGAAATATTTGCCCGCCCAAACAGGCGTGACGTTGAACGTCGCGCTGCCGGTGACCGGCTTATCCGAGAGATTCTTGGCGAGGTAGAAGGCCATATACCGCTCGCCGATGCGCACCTTCTTCACCGCCTGCTCCGGCTTGAAGTGCCACGGGAGCGCGGGCGAGGTGTTGGCATCGAAGCGGACGCCGACGTTCTTGCCGGCGATGCCGCCCGGTGCGTCGCCGGTGGCGCGCATGGTGGTGCCGTCGAAGCCGGTCACCTGGCAGAACAAACGGTAGAGCGGCACGCTTGCAAACGCCAAGCCGACCATGGCCAGCACCAGCAGCGCCGCGAGGCCGGCGGTGCGGCCGTTCCGCCTGGCTAGCGCGTCGCTCATTTTCCGGTCATCCGCACAATCGTGATCCCGTAGATCAGGGCAACGAAGGCGCCGAGCAGCAGCGCCATGATGATCGCACGACCGCGCTGGCGGCGGCGCACTTCGGCGAGGTGCTGGGGATCGTCTTGGGTCATTTCAGGATCCACTGATCGAGGACAAGGGCGCCGAACACGGCGAACAAATAAAGGATCGAATAAGCGAACAGCCGCTTTTCGGGCTTCATGCCTTCGGGCTCGGTCGCGCGGTTGGCGAGCACCTGGAGCGAGAGGACCAAGAAGACGAGGCTGAGCGCCGCCGCTGCAATGCCGTAGATCGCGCCGGTGAGGCCGAGCGGCCAGGGCGCGACGGCGGCGACCGCCATCGGTACCGTGTAGAGCGCGATCTGCTGGCGGGTGACCTTTGGCCCCGAAACGACTGGGAGCATCGGAACGCCGGCGGCGGCGTAGTCGGAGCGGACGAATAAGGAGAGCGCCCAGAAATGGGGCGGGGTCCACAGGAAGATCAGAACGAAAAGCAGGATCGGGAGCAGAGTCGCATCGCCGGTCGCCGCCGCCCAGCCGATCAGCGGCGGAAAGGCCCCGGCCGCGCCACCGATGACGATGTTCTGCGGCGTCCGGCGCTTCAGCCAGATCGTGTAGACGACGACGTAGAACAGGATCGACACGGCCAAGATGGCGGCGGCGAACCAGTTGGTCGCAAGGCCCATCAGCAGCACGGAGAAGAAGGAAAGGCCGACGCCGAAGTGGAGCGCCGTCTGCCGGTCCATACGCCCGGCGGGGAGCGGGCGCGAAGCGGTGCGCTTCATCTTGGCGTCGAGATCGGCCTCGTACCACATGTTGAGCGCCGCCGCCGCGCCGGCGCCGAGCGCGATGCACAGGATGGCGGTGAAGCCGAGGATCGGGTGGATGTGCGTCGGCGCGACCAGCAAACCGCACAGGCCGGTGAACACGACCAGGCTCATCACCCGCGGCTTGGTAAGCGCGAGGAAGTCGGTCCAGTGGGCTGGCAAGGAGGCGGGGGCTGCGGTCACAGTGACGGTCATCTCAAGTTCCGAATGCAAAAGATGGGCCCGGCGCAGGGAAGACGCAATGTCTCCGGCTGCGGCGGGCCCACCCCTTTACCTCCCTCCCGCCCCGCAGGAGGGATATTGATCAATCCACCTTCGGCAGGGTCTCGAACTGGTGGAACGGCGGCGGGCTGGACAGGGTCCATTCCAGCGTCGTTGCGCCTTCGCCCCACGGGTTGCCAGCAGCCTTGCGGCCCGCGACCAGCGCCCAGATGATGCTCAGGAAGAAGAACACCATGCCTGCGGCGAGGATGTAGAAGCCCAGGCTCGCGATGTGGTTCCAGTAGGAATAAGCGTCGGCATAATCCGGCACGCGGCGCTGCATGCCCTGCATACCGAGGAAGTGCATCGGGAAGAACACGATGTTCACGCCGATGAAGAACAGCCAGAAATGGAGCTGGCCGAGCACTTCCGAGTACATCCGGCCGAACATCTTCGGGAACCAGTAATACCAGCCCGCGAACAGCGAGAAGACCGCGCCGAGCGAGAGCACGTAGTGGAAGTGGGCAACCACGTAATAGGTGTCGTGGACGTTGTTATCGATGCCGCCGTTGGCGAGCACCACGCCCGTCACGCCGCCCACCGTGAACATGAAGATGAAGCCCAGGGCCCACATCATCGGCGTCTGGAAGGAGAGCGAGCCGCCCCACATCGTCGCGATCCACGAGAAGATCTTGATGCCCGTCGGCACCGCGATCACCATCGTCGCGGCGGTGAAGTACATCTTGGTGTTCACGTCCATGCCGACGGTGAACATGTGGTGAGCCCACACAACGAAGCCGATCACGCCGATCGCCACCATGGCGTAGGCCATGCCGAGATAGCCGAAGACCGGCTTGCGGCTGAAGGTCGCGACCACCTGGCTAACGATGCCGAAGCCCGGCAGGATCATGATGTACACTTCGGGATGGCCGAAGAACCAGAACAGGTGCTGGTACAGGATCGGATCGCCGCCGCCAGACGCGTCGAAGAAGTGCGTGCCGAAGTTGCGGTCGGTCAGCAGCATCGTGATCGCGCCGGCGAGCACCGGAAGCGCGAGGAGGAGCAGGAAGGCGGTGACCAGCACCGACCAAACGAACAGCGGCATTTTGTGCAGGGTCATGCCCGGCGCGCGCATGTTGAAAATGGTGGTGATGAAGTTGATCGCGCCAAGGATCGACGAGGCGCCGGCAAGGTGGAGCGAGAAGATCGCCATATCCACCGCCGGCCCGGACGAGCCGCTCGTCGAAAGCGGCGCGTACACCGTCCAGCCGGTGCCGGCGCCGTTGCCGGTGCCTCCGGGAACGAAGGCCGAGCCGAGGAGGAGCAGGAAGGCCGGAACGATCAGCCAGAAGCTGATATTGTTCATGCGCGGAAAGGCCATGTCGGGGGCGCCGATCATGATCGGAACGAACCAGTTGCCGAAGCCGCCGATCATTGCCGGCATGACCATGAAGAACACCATGATGAGGCCGTGGGCGGTGATCAGCACGTTCCACATATGGTTGGCGGCATCCATGTCGCCGCCGTTCAGGCCGGGAAGGATGTCCATGCCCGGCGAAGCGAGCTCGGCGCGCATGATGCCGGAAATCGTGCCGCCGATTATGCCCGCGACGATCGCGAAGATCAGGTACAGCGTGCCGATGTCCTTGTGGTTGGTGGACATGAACCAGCGCGCAAAGAAGCCGGGCTTGTGATCGGCGTCATGGTGCGCGGCATGGCCGTGATCGGCCTGGAAATGGGCTGCGTTGGCAGTGGTATCGGTCATCTTAATTGCTTCCGCGTCTGGATTCGGCTGCGCCCTGGGTGGAAACCGCCGGCTTGGCCGTTCCAGGCGTGATGTTGGTCGGGGTCGGCGTGGTCTCGGTTGCGCCCGAAGCGCCGCCGGTCGGCGTCGGGCCGGTGCCCACTGCGGGCTTAGCCGCCGCCGCGCCCGGGTTGGTGATCGGCGAGGTGGCGGTTTCGTCGCCCGATTTCAACTGCGGCGAACCCGGCATGGTGCCGCCCTTCGAAGCCACCCACGCGGCGAACTGCGCCTGCGGGACGACCTCGACGGCGATCGGCATATAAGCATGGCGCGCGCCGCAAAGCTCAAAGCACTGGCCGTAATAGACGCCCGGGCGGTCGGTCTTGAACCAGGTCTCGTTAAGGCGGCCGGGAACGGCGTCCATCTTCACCCAGAAAGCCGGAACGCCCCAGCTGTGGATCACGTCGGCGGAGGTGACGATCACCTTCACTGTGGCGCCGACCGGAACCACCACCCGCTCGTCGACCGCCAGCAGACGCGGCTCGCCGCGGCGCTTGGCTTCGTCTTCCGACAGCATGTTGGCGATCACTTCGAAATCGCCATGGTCGGGATAGTTATAGGTCCAATACCATTGGTTGCCGGTCACCTTGATGGTGAGATCGGCCTTGGGCGGCGAATATTGGTGGGCGAGCAAGCGGATCGACGGAACCGCGATCGCAACCAGGATGAGCACCGGAACGAGCGTCCAGGCAACCTCGAGAAGCGTGTTGTGCGTGGTCCGCGATGGCGTCGGGTTGGCGCTGCGGCGGAAACGGATGATCACGTACAGCATCAAAAGCAGCACGAACACCGAGACGATGGTGATCAGCGGCATCAGAATGACGTTGTGGAACCAGGCGGCTTCCTGGCCGATCGGGGTAACCTGCGGCTGGAAGCCGATCCGATCTTCGCGGGGCTGGCCGACGGTGGCGTCGGGCGCGGTGCGGGCGAGCGAGCTGCTCAGCACGGACGCGTTCGACGGCGCCTTGTCGGCCGTATCGGCACCCGATACCTCTTCCGGCTGGGCGGGCGAGGCCTGGCTTGCGGCGCTGATCGCGTCGCGCGGCGCCTGCGTTCCCGGAGCGGAGGGGGCAGCAACGACGGGCTGCGGCTTGGCGGGCGCGGCCGCCGGAGCTTCCGGCACCGCCGCCTGCTGTGCAAGCGCGGCCGGGGCCATGCCGAATGCCGCGGCGGCGGCGATAAGCGAAAGAAAAGTCTTCATTTAAACCCCTGTGTGCCTCCGGGCGGAGCGGGACGGATTCGTGGGCCGGTGCTTCGAATTTGGGCGCCTTATAGGGAGGAGGTCTCCCCGCCTCAAGGCTCTTGGCGCGGGTTGATGGAGGGGCGCTCCCGCCTTATTCACCGCCCCCGGCCAACAGGAGCGGCGCCAGCATGACGCAGGACGAGATATTGCACGAATTCCGCGTCGCCGACGCTCTGCTTGAGGGGCATTTCGTCCTGTCCTCCGGCCTGCACAGCTCCCGCTACCTGCAATGCGCCCGGGTGCTCATGGATCCATCCCGCGCGTCGCGCCTTGCCTCCGCTTTGGCCCGCACGCTGCCGCTGGAGATCAAGGCGCAGATTTCGATGGTCGTCTCGCCCGCAATGGGCGGGATCCTGATCGGCCACGAGATTGGCCGCTCGCTCGGCCTCCAGGCGATTTTCCTTGAACGTCCGACCGGCACCTTCGAGCTTCGCCGCGGCTTCCGGCTCGAGTTGGGGCAGAAGGTGCTCCTTGTCGAAGACGTCGTCACCACCGGCCTCAGCTCCCGCGAGGCGATGAAGGCGGTTCGCGAAGCGGGCGGCGAAGTGATCGCCGCCGCCGCCCTTGTCGACCGCTCCAACGGCCTTGCCGACCTTGGCGTCCCCTTCTTCCCACTGATCAGCATCGACGTGCCGACCTACGAGCCCGCGGCGGTGCCGCCGGAATTGGCCGCCATACCCGTCGAGAAGCCCGGAAGCAGGAAGGCCGCTTGAGCGCGCCGCTGCGCCTCGGGGTCAACATCGACCATGTCGCCACCATCCGCAACGCGCGCGGCGGCGACCATCCCGATCCGGTGCGCGCCGCATTCGCCGCCGCCGAAGCCGGCGCCGACGGCATCACCGCCCACCTGCGCGAAGACCGCCGCCACATCCGCGACGAGGATATTGCCGCCTTGATGGAGCATCTCGAGGTGCCGCTGAACCTGGAGATGGCGGCGACATCCGAAATGCTCGACATTGCCCTTCGCCACCGACCCCACGCGGTGTGCATCGTGCCCGAAAAGCGCGAGGAGCGGACCACCGAGGGCGGATTGGACGCGGCGGGGCAGGACAACCACCTCGCGCCCTACATCGCGCGCTTGGGCGACGCCGGCATCCGCGTCAGCCTGTTCATTGAGCCCGACGCGCGGCAGATCGACGCAGCGATCCGCCTCCGCGCGCCGGTGGTGGAATTCCACACCGGCCTCTACGCACATCTCGACGGCGACGCGCGCTCCGCGGAACTGCGCCGCATCGCCGACGCCGCCGCCCTTGCGACCAAGAACGGCATCGAGCCGCACGCCGGTCACGGCCTCAGCTTCGACAATGTCGTGCCTGTCGCCGCGATCCCGCAGATCCGCGAGCTCAACATCGGCCACTTCCTTGTCGGCGAGGCGATCTTCACCGGCCTCGGCGACACGATCCGCCGCATGCGCGCGCTGATGGACGAGGCGCGGGGGTGAGGGCCTCCCATCTCATCCTCCCCGGCACGGGGAGGGGGACCATGCGCAGCATGGTGGTGGGGTCCCACGTCAGGGCAGGCTCCGATGCTGGCCCCCCTCCACTGCACTTCGTGCGGTCCCCCTCCCCGTTCCGGGGAGGACTAACTCGATGATCATCGGCATCGGCTCCGACCTCTGCAACATCGAGCGGATTCAGAACTCGCTCGACCGCTTCGGGGAGCGCTTCACCAACCGGGTCTTCACCGACGCCGAGCGGCGCAAGGCGGAAGGGCGGCCCTTCACCCGCGCAGGCACTTACGCCAAGCGGTTCGCCGCCAAGGAGGCTTTCTCCAAGGCGGTCGGCACCGGTTTCAAGCGCGGCGTGTTCATGAAGGACATCGGCGTGGTCAACGCCCCCTCCGGCGCGCCGACGCTGGAGCTGACCGGCGGCGCCAAGGCTAGGCTTGACGCCTTGATCCCGCCGGGCCACTTCCCGCAGATACATTTGACGATGACGGACGATCATCCTTTCGCGCAGGCCTTTGTGATCATTTCCGCCATTCCCGCAGCCAGGAGCGACGGGTGACCAGCCCAGACAGCATGACCGACACCACGCCCCCCGCCGCTCCCGCCGTCGCCGTGCCTGAAAAGAAGGGCACCGACTGGTGGGCGGAGCTGAAGGCGCTCCTGTGGCTGGTGCTTGCCGTGCTCGCTTTCCACAGCTTCCTCGCCAAGCCCTTCTACATTCCGTCGGAATCGATGATGCCGGTGCTGTTGAAGGGCGACCGGCTGGTGGTCAGCAAATATCCCTATGGCTGGTCGTGGGTGAGCCCCAGCTTCCACATATTGCCGCAAACCAAGGGCCGCCTGCTCGGCCGCATGCCCCAGCGCGGCGACGTCGTGATCCTGACGCCGCCGGGCCGCAGTTCCGATTACATCAAGCGGGTGATCGGCATCCCCGGCGACACGATCGAGATGCGCGCGGGGCAGCTTTACCTGAACGGCCAGGCGGTGAAGCGCGAACGCGCCGCACCGACGCGCATCCCCGTCGATGCCAACGCGCCGTGCGATGGACAGCTTGCCGGCCACAAAGTGACCGACGAAGATGGCGCGCAATTCTGTGAACTGCCGGTCTTTCGCGAGACGCTGCCGAACGGCCCTACTTATGACACGATCGACCTCGGCTACATCGAGTCCGTTGACGATTACCCCAAGATCACCGTTCCGGCCGGGCACGTCTTCCTGATGGGCGACAACCGCGATCAGTCGGCCGACAGCCGCGTTGAACTGGGTGAACCGAACAACGGCCTCGGCGGGCCGGTGCCGTGGGAGAATATCGGCGGCCGCGCCGAGTTCATTACCTTCTCGCTCGACGGCACGTCTCAATATTGGAACCCGATCAGCTGGTTCAGCGCGCTGCGCGGCGGCCGCGCCGGCGATTCGCTGCGCCCGGACGAAGCACCCGCCGCCGCCCGGTCGGCCAAGTGAGCGAGGCGCCCGGCCGCCACGTCGAGCAGCCGGGCCCCGCGGAACTTCGCGATCCGCTGATCCGCCACGAGCTGAAGCGGGCAAGCGTCTGGTTCGGCCTCGCCCTGCTGATCGCGGCGGTGATCTTCCTCGCCCAGCCGCTGCTGCTGATCTTCGCCGGAATCGTTTTTGCCTCGATGCTCGACGGCGGCACCCGCTTGCTCGGCCGGGTGCTTCCAATCGGCCGCGGCTGGCGCCTGTTCATCGTCACGCTCGGCGTTGTGCTGTTCCTGATCTGGGTCTTCTACTTCGCCGGCACCACCCTTGCCGGGGAAGCGGAGCGGCTTCGCGAAACGATCACCGGCCAGGTCAACAAGCTGCTGGCTTGGGGCAATTCCCTCGGCATCGTCCAGGGCGGCGCACAGATGGACAAGCTCTCCGGTCAACTGATGGGCTCGCTCGGCCGCCTGGGTTCCGCAGTCTCCAGCGCGCTCGGCGCGCTTACCAGCCTGGTCATGATCCTGGTGATCGGCATCTTCATCGCGGTGGAGCCCCGCCTCTACCAGCGCGGCTTCGCCTGGATGATGCCGATGGCCAGCCGCGACAACTTCTATCGCACCGCGCACGACATGGGCTTCACCATGCGGCGGCTGATGGCCGGGCGGCTGATCGGCATGGCGGTGGAGGGCATCGGCACCTGGATCCTGCTGCTGATCGGCGGCGTGCCGATGGCGGCGGTGCTCGGCATCCTGACCGGCCTCCTCGCCTTCATTCCCAACATCGGTGCAATCGTGTCGGGCGTTCTGATCGTGCTCGCCGGCTTCTCGGTCAGCTTCAACGCCGGCCTGTGGGCGATCGGGGTTTACGTGGTGGTGCAGGTCGTCGACGGTTACCTGATCGTGCCCTACGTCGCCCGCAAGACGGTGGACCTCGCGCCGGCCCTGGTGCTCGGCGCCCAACTCTTGTTCGGCGCCCTGTTCGGCCTGATGGGCCTCGCTTTGGCCGACCCGATCGTCGCGATGATCAAGACTGCGCTCGAGCGCAAATCGGTCGAGGACAATGGCGGCGAACCGGAAGCCTCCGGCTCCGAAGCGGTCCGCAAAAGCGCCTAAAATCCTCCCCTGAAAGGGGAGGGGGACCGTCCAAAGGACGGTGGTGAGGTATCAGCCTAGTCGGCGTACGCTGCGCAAGCGCAAACGCTGATACCCCTCCGTCAGGCTTCGCCTGCCACCACCCTTCCAGGGGAGGATCTATGGACCTCAGCGCCGCTCCGGCGTTTCCTGGGGAGCAGCACCTTCGCCGCCGCCCGGCGCACCACCCGCGCCGCCTTGCATCATCTGCTGCTGCATCATCTGCTGCTGCATCATGATCTGGCGGAACTGCGCTTCGGAGATGACCTCGTGGATCTCCACCTCGAAATCGAGCGTCGAGTTGGGCGGGATCTTGCCCATGTCCTTGTCTTCATAGCCAAGCTGCGGCGGGATCTTGAGGCGGTAGCTGCCGCCCTTCTTCATCAGCTTGAGGCCCTCGGAAAAGCCCTTGATCGTCGCGCCTTCCGCCACGGGGAACGGCGCCGGCTGCTGGCCCTTGTTCGAATCGAATACTTCGCCGTTCGCCAGCCGTCCGGTGTAGGTGACGATGGCGATGTCCGTCTCCGTCGGGTGGGCGCCTTCTCCTTCCTTGATCGTGCGGATCTGCAGGCCGGACTGGGTGGTGGTCCAAACCTGGCCGCGCGTGCCGATCCAGGCGGCGCCCGCGCCGGCGAGGGCAAGCAGCGCAAGCCCGATCCACAGCTTCAGGACCGAACCCTTCTTCACGGGGCGGAGCGGAACGGCAGTGACGGACATAAGCGAGGGGCTCCGAATAAACGAAAGGCGGCGATACACATCGCCGCCCCTCGAGGAAACAGTCTGGTGAAGCGCGAAGCTTACCGGCCGGCGGGAGCGCCGCCGTCGCGCTCGGCGCGCTTGCGCTCGAGCTTGCGGGCCCGGCGAATCGCCGCCGCACGCTC
>DASVUO010000196.1:0-3488 GCA_036386995.1 Allosphingosinicella sp.
ATGGCCGATGATGGCGGTGAGGATGTTGTTGAAATCGTGGGCGACGCCGCCGGCGAGCTGCCCGACCGCTTGCATCTTGGTGGCCTGGGCGATCTGGCGCTTGAGGCGGTCTTCTTCCGTATTGTCCTTGAGGGAGAGCAAAACGGCCGCTTCGCCCAAGCCCCGGGCGCCGGCGACGGTGAGGGCGACCGGCTCGTCGGCCTTGTTCTTGAGGCGAACGGAGATGTCGCCGGACATGGCGCCACCGCGGGCGAAGCGGCGGACGCTGTCCGAGACCACGCCTTTGTCTTCGTCGACAACCAGGTCGCCCGGCCAGGTCGGGTCGGCGGCGCGGGAAAGACCGGCGGCGCGGCGAAAGGCGGAGTTCAGGTAGACGAAGCGTCCATCGCGGTCGGCGAGGGCGAGGCCGAGGGGAAGGATTTCGAGCAGGGCGTTGATGTTGGCCGAGCCTTCCGCGAAGCCGCCGCCGAGCTCGTCTAGAAGCAGGAACAGGGCGGGGCCGCCTTCGTCGCCGGCGCCCAGCGGGACCTGGAGGATACGCAAGGGTGGCGCATTTTCGCCTTCGCGAGCGAACAGGAGATGGCCGTTGGCACCGACGGCGAGGAGTTCGACCAACGGTGTGCCGGGGCCCGCCTCCCCTTCGCCGGCTGCACGGGACAGGAAAGCCTGGTTGGCGGCGAGGAGGTTGCCCTGCCCGTCGGCGACGACGGCCATGATGCCGCCATGGCCGAGCCTCTCGCCGAACTCGCCTTGAACGAGGCGGCGCGTGTCGCCGACGACGTCGCCCTCGGCGGCGCGGGAGAATATCCACAGGATGTGGCGGTCGCCGGTGCCGGCGTCGCGGGCGGAGGCGGAGAGGCTTCGGTTTCCGGCCTGGACGGCGCCGGTCTCGGCATGGCCGTCGCGGCGGGCGGCGGCGAGAGTGTCGGAGAGGCGCGGGTCAATCTCAAGCGGTGCGGCGGCGCCGAAGGCCTCTTCGTGGAGGCTGTTCGCCGCGAGCAGACGGCCGGCTGTGTCGGTGACCACGGCGGGCGAGGCGCCGCTTTCGAGGACGGCGTGGAGCAAGGCGGTGTCGGCGCGGGGCGGCTGGCTGGAGGCCGGTGCGGGCACGGCGGCGCGGTGGCGGGTGAGGAGGAGCGGCGTTCCGAAGGCGAGCGCTCCAGCAAAGAAGATGACGGCAAAGAGCGGGTCGCCAATCAGCCACAGCAGCAGGGCCGCCGAAACGGCGGCGGCGGCGAGGATCAGCAGAAGGGGAAGAACAGGGGCCGAAGCCCGGGGTGCGGAGGAAGCCATGGCGTGGGGGATAGCAGGCGCGGGCCCGCGATCAAATCGAGCCGCGCGGCCGCCGGGCGCGCCGCCGCCACTTCTTGCCCTGCCACCAGCGCCAAAACAGAATGGAGAGCAGGTAGCCGAGCAGCCCCGCCGCGACCGCGATAATGAACAGGCCGGTGACGAGCGCGGGCGCGGCGTCGGAGAACAGCCAGGCGAACCACTCGCTTGTGCTCGCGCCGCTGTCGCGCAGGGCGTAGAAGGAGGCGACGTCGGTACGGAAGCCGAGCTTGCTGCCGACCTCCAGCGAAGCGAGCAGGATGAAGGGCGTGGTCGCCGGGTTGGAGAGGAAGGTCATCAAGGCGGCGATCGGGATGTTGCCGCGGACCGGCACGCAAAGAAGGGCCGCGCCGACGATCTGCAGGCCCGGGATCATCAGGAAAATGCCGACCAGCAGGCCGATGCCCACTCCGCGCGGCACCGAGCGGCGGGTGAAGCGCCAGAATTCGGAATGCATCACCCGGCTGCCGAGCGGTTTCAGCCAGCGGCTTTCGGCGAGGTCCTCGCGGCGCGGCATGTTGCGCGCCGCCCAACGCGCAAGGCGGCCCCCTTCCTCAGCCATGGTTGCGCATCAGCCGGCCCTGCTCGCGCTTCCAATCCTTTTCTTTTTCATATTCGCGCTTGTCCGGCGCCTTGCGGCCCTTGGCGAGCGCAAGCTCGACCTTGGCGCGGCCGCGGGCGTTGAAATAGATGGACAGCGGAACAAGCGTCATTCCCTGGCGGGCGACGGCGCCGTGCAGCTTGGAAATCTCCCGCTCATGGAGGAGCAGTTTGCGCGGCCGCTTGGGCTCATGGTTGTGGCGGTTGCCGTGGCTGAACTCGGGGATGTTGGCGTTGATCAGCCACACCTGCTCGTCCTTCACCTCGGCATAGCTTTCCGCGATCGAGCCCTCGCCGAAGCGAAGCGACTTCACTTCGGTGCCGGTGAGCGCAATGCCAGCTTCGTAGGTGGTGTCGATCGCATAATCGAAACGCGCGCGCCGGTTCTCGGCGACGACCTTGACCTTGTCGAACGTGGCTGGGCGTGGGCGGACCATCAGACGAGGCCGGCGTGAGCGAGCGCGGCGTCGACGGCAGCGCGCGAGGCTTCGGACGGCGGGGTCATCGGCAGGCGCAGGGCTGCTGGGAAGCCGGGGCGGACTTTGCTTAAGCCATATTTCACCGGGCCGGGCGAGGCGTCGGAGAAGAGCGCCTTGTGGAGCGGGTAAAGGCGGTCGTTGATTGCGAGTGCGCTTGCATGGTCGCCCGAGAGATAGGCATCGTGCAACGCCGAGAACAGGCGCGGCGCGACATTTGCCGTGACGGAAATGGTGCCGACGCCGCCCATAGCGAGAAAGCCGAGGCTCATGTCGTCGTTGCCGGAGAGCTGGGCGAAGGCATTGCCGCACAAGGCGCGGTGGGCGGTGACGCGGGAGAGGTCGCCGCTCGCGTCCTTGATGCCGACGATGTTGGGGAGCCTGGCGATGCGGCCGAGCGTGTCAGGAAGCACGTCGGTGACGGTGCGGCCGGGGACGTTGTAGACTATGACCGGAAGTGAAGAAGCAGCGCTAATCGCTTCGAAATGTGCGAAAATTCCGTCTTGGTTGGGGCGGTTGTAGTACGGGAGCACGACCAGCGCCGCGTCCGCGCCTGCTTCCTGCGCCGCGCGCATGTAGGCGATGACGGCGGCCGTGCTGTTTGAGCCGCAGCCGGCGATGACGGGCACCCTCCCCTTCGCCTGCCCGACGCACGCCAAGATCACCCGGCGATGCTCGTCCGCGCTCAAGGTCGCCGATTCGCCGGTGGTGCCGACGGGGACGAGGCCGTGGCTTCCTTCGGCGATCTGCCACTCCACCAGGTTGCGGAAAGCGGCTTCGTCGAACGCTTCGTCGCGAAACGGGGTCACCAGAGCGGGGATCGAGCCGCGGAACATCTTTTCACTCCTTCACACGGGTGCGCGACTTCGACATGGATCAAAGCCAGGCAGCGCCCGTTCAGGGCCTGATAAGGAGGGGTCAGGCACTCTGTCCAGCATGCAGAAAAAAGCGTTCGTTATTAGCTTGTTGGTGGCGTCTTCGGCGTCGGCCGGCGCGGTGCTGACCGGGGTCGTGCCGGTGAAGAAGGTGCCAGCCGCGATCCTCCCCGCGGCGGTCCAGTCGGCGGTGCAATATCAGCCGGCG